>NZ_DJSX01000002.1:76763-155896 GCF_002439135.1 Pseudomonas sp. UBA6323
ACGCGCAGATGCGCAACGTCTGGTTCCTGCCCTCGGTGTCGGCGCTGGAACGCTGGCTGCGCCGCGCCGGTTTCGAGGACGTGCGCTGTGTCGACGTCAGCATCACCTCGGTGGAAGAACAACGCGCCACCGAGTGGATGCGCTTCCAGTCGCTGCCCGAGTTTCTCGACCCGGCCGACCACAGCCGCACCGTCGAAGGCCTGCCGGCACCGACCCGCGCAGTGCTGGTCGCGCGCAAGCCTTAGAAATAGCGGCTTTAGTGGGGCGGGTACAACCCGCCAGATCTCTATCGGCGGGTTGCACCCGCCCTACCCCCGCAACCAGCACGCCCGCCGCTGTGCGATCGAGCGCAGCGGCTCACGCGCCCCCTGCTCCACTACACCACGGGCACTGCCCAGGCGAATCCGTCCTTCTATGTCCTGTGCCAGCAGGCGGCGCATCCGCCAGCGCCAGAGCCAGGCGCCCACCCAGTCGACGATGGCGTTCTGCAGATCCAGCGGCCACATGGCCGGCATGTAGAACTCGGGCATCGGCGGACGTGGCTTATCGTGCTTGCTCGAACCGTTCATGTCTTTTCCTCCGTTTCGCCGCCGGCTGTTCCCGGCTTGCGATCAGGATGAAACGCGCCTATCGTTCAAACAAACGACAAATATCAAATAGGCAATTAAGAAATATTTAACGATTATGAACGCGCCAGCCTCTGTTTCTCTGCCGCTTCTGGAAAGCGACGTACTGCGCACCTTCGTCGCCATCGCCGATAGCGGCAGCTTTACCCGCACCGCCGCCCAGGTGTTTCGCAGCACGGCGGCCGTCAGCCTGCAGATCAAGCGCCTCGAGGAGACACTCGGCCAGCACCTGTTCATCCGCGAAGCCAGGCGCGTGCAACTCACCGCCGAGGGCGAGGTACTGCTGGGCTACGCCAGGCGCCTGCTCAAGCTCAACGAGGAAGCGGTGGCGCGCTTTCTCACCCCGACGCTGACCGGCCGCGTGCGCTTTGGCACGCCGAACGATATCGGCGACCGGGTACTGCCCGGCGTGCTGACCCTGTTCGCCCGCAGCCATCCAGCCGTGGAGGTCGAAGTGAATGTGGGCCGCAGTGTGGATCTGGTGGCCAAGCTGGATGCCGGCGAACTGGATCTGACTCTGATCAACGCCGGCAATGACGGCCTGGACGACGCGCGCGGCGAGGTGATCTATTCCGAAGAACTGGTCTGGGCAGGGCGCGATGGCGGCCTGGCCATACAGCGCTCGCCGCTACCACTGGCGCTGGCCAACCCCGGCTGCGCCTGGCGCAGAACTGCGATCGATGCACTGGATCGCCAGGGGGTGGCCTACCGCATCGCCTACTCCTGCGAACAGTGTGCGGGGCAGGAGGCGGCCATGACCGCCGACCTGGCCATCGCGCCCTTCCCCCGCAGTCTGGTCAAGCCACCGCTACGTCGGCTCGGCGCGGAACAAGGCCTGCCACCACTGGGCGAATACCACATCAAGTTGATTCGTGGTCATCAGAGTAATGACGCCATCGAGGCGCTTGCCATGCAGATGATCCGAGCCTTTGCCGGCCAGGCTTGAGGGCCGGCTTCGCGGCACAAGGGCGCTCCTGCGCAATGCGTTTAGGTGTGCGCTGTTCGCGGACAAGTCCGCTCCCACAAAGCCTGCTTGCACTGCGCTGCCGTGGGAGCGGACTTGTCCGCGAATGCTCTGGAAAGGCAGTCAGCCGCGATCGGCCGCCGCCACGATCAGCGCCTTCATCTCGGCGACCGCCTGCTTGAAGCCAACGAACAAGGCATGGGCGACGATGGCGTGCCCGATGTTCAGCTCGTTGATGCCGGGAATCGCGGCGACGGCCTCGGCGTTGTGGTAATGCAGGCCGTGACCGGCATTGACGATCAGCCCATGGTTTAGTCCGCAGATCACGCCATCGCGAATACGCGACAGTTCCTGAGCCGCCTCCTCTGCGGTATGAGCATCGGCGTAACGCCCGGTGTGCAGTTCGATGGCCGGCGCGCCGACGCGCATGGCCGCCTCGATCTGCCGCTCCTCGGCGTCGATGAACAGCGACACCTCGCAACCGGCCAGCGTCAGTCGCTCCACAGCCGCGGCAATGCGCGCTTCCTGGCCCGCTACGTCCAGGCCACCTTCGGTGGTCAGTTCCTGGCGGGTTTCCGGTACCAGGCAGACATGCGCCGGGCGAATCTGCTCGGCGAAGCCGAGCATGAAGTCGGTGACGCCCATCTCGAAGTTCATTCGCGTCTGCAGCACGTCGGCCAGCACGCGAACGTCGCGATCCTGGATGTGCCGACGATCTTCGCGCAGGTGCACGGTGATGCCGTCGGCACCGGCCTCCTCGGCGTCCAGCGCGGCCTTGACCGGGTCCGGGTAGCGCGTACCGCGAGCCTGGCGCAGGGTGGCGACGTGGTCGATGTTCACGCCGAGCAGAATACGATTGGCCTCAGTCACGCTTGGACTCCTTGAGCGTCATGAAAAGTTCGCGGCTGACCAGTGGCCTGCCACCAAGATGAGGTGCCAGCGCCTGGCGCATCAGGCGCTTGGCCGCAGCCAGCGCACCCGGTATCTGCCAGTCGGCTTCGGCCATGGCCAGCAACTCACGGCCCTGGAACACGCCAGGCTGCAGTTGTACCACCGGCACCAGGCCAATGTCCTGCTGCCAGCGATACAGCGCGGTGGGGTCGATAGCCTGGTCGTGCTGGTCGCGATCCAGGGCGAAACCATAGCCCAGCTCGTCCAGCAGGCGCCATTCGAATGCACGCAACAGCGGCTCCAGCGGCCGGCCGGCAGCCAGCGCCTGCAGGGTCAGGCCGTAGTGTTCGAGCATCACGGGGTGCGGATCTTCCGCCGGCAGCAGGCGGATCAGCAGTTCGTTGAGATAGAGACCGGAGAACAGCGCCTCGCCGGTCAGCAGCAGTGGGATGCCAGCGCTTTCCAGACGGCCGACGCTCTTCAGCTCGCCGCGCCCGCGCAGCTCCAGCTCCAGTGGCGCGAAAGGCCGGGCAATGCTGCCAACCTTGCCGCGCGCTGCGCGCAGCACTGCGCGAATACGGCCCTGCGCGGTGAAGAAATCTACCAGGGCGCTGCTTTCCTTGTAAGGACGGCTATGCAGGACATAAGCGGCAAGCTGCACGTTTCAAGCCTCAAGCAAGAGCGGCTTGTGGCTTGCAGCTTATGGCTCGCAGCCTGTTGCTCAATCCAGGTAGCCCAGCGAGCGCAGGGCACGCTCGTCGTCGGACCAGCCGCCTTTGACCTTGACCCAGAGGTTGAGCATCACCTTGGAATCGAACATGGTCTCCATGTCCTTGCGCGCATCCGCGCCGATGCGTTTGATGCGCTCACCCTTGTCGCCGATGATGATCTTCTTCTGCCCGTCGCGCTCCACCAGGATCAGGCCGTGGATATGCAGAATGCGACCCTCCTGCTTGAACTCCTCGATCTCCACGGTGATCTGGTAAGGCAGCTCGGCGCCGAGCTGACGCATGATTTTCTCGCGAATCAGTTCGGCAGCCAGGAAGCGGCTGGAGCGGTCGGTGATCTGGTCTTCCGGGTAGAAGTGTTCGGACTCCGGCAGTCGCTCGCCCACCAGCTTCTCCAGAGTGTCGAGGTTCTGTCCCTGCAGCGCGGAAATCGGCACGATCTCGGCCTGCGGCAGTTGCTCGGCCAGCCAGTTCAGATGCGGCAGCAACTCGCTCTTGTCTTCCAGGCGGTCGGCCTTGTTCACCGCCAGCAGGATCGGGCATTTGACGTGCTGGACCTTCTCCAGCACCAGCTGATCCTCGTCGGTCCAGCGCATGCGGTCGACCACGAACACCACCACATCGACGTCCTTCAGCGCGGTGGACGCACTGCGGTTCATGTAGCGGTTGAGCGCCTTGTCGTTGTGCTTGTGCAGACCGGGCGTATCGACGTAGACGGCCTGTACCTCACCCTCGGTCTTGATCCCGAGCATGTTGTGGCGGGTGGTCTGCGGCTTGCGCGAGGTGATCGCCAGCTTCTGCCCGAGGATGTGGTTGAGCAGCGTCGACTTGCCCACGTTGGGCCGGCCGACGATGGCGACGTAGCCGCAGCGGGTCATAGGTGCATCAGTCATTGCCATTCTCCACCCCGAGGGCGATCAGCGCCGCAGCCGCAGCGACCTGCTCGGCGATACGCCGGCTGCCGCCCTGGCCCAGGGTCTTTTCATTGAGCAGGGCCACCTGACACTCGACCATGAAGGTACGGCAGTGCGGCTCGCCCTGAACGTCCACCACCTCGTAACGAGGCAGTTCGCAGGCGCGCGATTGCAGGAATTCCTGCAGGCGCGTTTTCGGATCCTTGTTGGTGTCGACCAACGTCAGGCCGTCCAGCTCACCGGTCAGCCAGTCCAGCACGCGCTCGCGTGCCGCTTCCATCCCGGCATCCAGATAGATGGCGCCGATCAGCGCCTCCAGAGCATCGGCCAGGATCGACTCACGGCGGAAACCGCCGCTCTTCAGCTCACCGGAGCCCAGGCGCAGGTATTCGCCCAGCTCGAAACCGCGCGCCAGCACGGCCAGGGTTTCCCCCTTGACCAGGCGCGCGCGCAGGCGCGACAACTGACCTTCGCGGGCCTGAGGGAAGCGCTCGAACAGCGCCTCACCGGCTACGAAATTGAGAATGGCATCACCGAGAAATTCCAGCCGCTCATTGTTGCGGCCGGCGAAACTGCGATGGGTCAGGGCCAGGACCATCAGGTCCTGATCCTTGAAGCTATAGCCGAGCTTGCGCTCGAGGCGGGACAGATTGGGACTCACGGCATCCGTACACGAAATTCTTTGTCGAAATTCACCACCAGATCGAGGTTCTCGATCAGCGGCTCGCGTTTTTCATACTTGAGGTGGACCTGGAACTCGTTGTTCTCCACCTTGACCTGCAAAGCGTCGCGCATGTTCAGGTCACGAATGTTGTTGACCTGCATGCCCTTGCTCACATGATTGTAAAACTCACCGACGGTGCGCACGTCCGCCGCCTTGTCGGTTTCCACCGAGGTGATGATCTTCTCCATGGACATATAGTCCAGATAATGCGGCAGCACCTTGAATGCCGTGCTGGCGAAGAATGCCACCACGGCCAGAACCACCAGCCAACCCAGAATGGAAAGCCCCTGCTGCGAGCGCGCGAAAGTCATGTGTATCCCCAATGGACGGTCTTGTTGGAAAGCCTGACGGCTAAACTCTTTATAGCCTGTGGCGCTGTATTGAACAGCGCGCCAGTGCTCAATGAATCAGGCCGACTCGGGAGAAGTTGGGCAGATTTCCGGTCTTCGGCTCAGGCCAGCTCATCCAGATGGCGAAGGCCTTGCCGACGATATGGTCGTCCGGGACCATGCCCCACAGCTCCTGCGGGATATGACGATCACGCCAGTAGCGGCTGTCGTTGGAGTTGTCACGGTTGTCGCCCATCATGAAGTAGTGCCCTTGCGGCACTACCCATTGGCCGCCGGGCTCACGGCGCATGCGGGTCATTTCCTTGCGGATGGTGTGCTCGATCTGGCCCAGACGCTCTTCATAGAGCATTGCACCGCCCAGGCTGCCCGGCTCTTCACCGATCAGCTTCTCGGCCACCGGCTCACCATTGACCAGCAGTCGCTTGCCCTGGGTGTACTCGATCTGGTCGCCCGGCAACCCTACGACGCGCTTGATGTAGTTGATGGTCGGGTCGCTGGGATAGCGGAACACCATCACATCGCCGCGCTGCGGGTTGTCCACCTCGATGATCTTCTCGTCGATCACCGGCAGGCGAATGCCGTAGGCGAACTTGTTGACCAGGATGAAATCGCCCACTTCCAGAGTCGGCTTCATCGACCCCGAAGGAATCTGGAACGGTTCGACCAGAAACGAGCGCAGCACCAGCACGATGGCCAGCACCGGGAAGAAGGATTTGCCGTACTCGACCAGCAAGGGCTCCTTGCTCAGGCGTTCCAGCACCCTGTCGTCAGGATCGTCGACCCGCCCCTGGTACGCCGCAATCGCCGCACGGCGGCGCGGAGCCAGCAGAATCAGATCGACCAGGGCCAGGAAGCCGCAAACGGCGACCGCGATAACCAACAGGAGCGGGAAATTGATCGACATAGAGCCTTAGCTATCCAACCTGAGCACAGCGAGGAAGGCTTCCTGTGGGATCTCCACGTTACCGACCTGCTTCATGCGTTTCTTACCGGCCTTCTGCTTTTCCAGCAGTTTCTTCTTACGGCTCACGTCGCCACCGTAACATTTGGCCAATACGTTCTTTCTGAGCGCCTTGACGGTGGTCCGCGCGATGATCTGGCCGCCAATGGCTGCCTGGATCGCCACATCGAACATCTGCCGAGGAATCAGTTCCTTCATCTTCTCGGTCAACGCACGGCCCTTGTAGGCCGCGTTGTCGCGGTGAACGATCAACGCCAGGGCATCGACCTTGTCGCCGTTGATCAGCACGTCCAGCTTGACCAGGTTGGCAGACTGGTAGCGGTCGAAATGATAGTCCAGCGACGCATAACCCCGGCTGGTCGACTTCAGACGGTCGAAGAAGTCCAGCACCACCTCATTCATCGGCAGGTCGTAGCGAACCTGAACCTGCGAACCGAGGAATTGCATGTCGCGCTGCACGCCACGCTTTTCGACGCACAGGGTAATGACATTACCCAGGTGCTCCTGCGGCACCAGGATGGTCGCGGTGACGATCGGCTCGCGGAAGTCGGCGACCGTCGAGACGTCCGGCAGCTTGGACGGGTTGTCGACGGTGATGGTTTCACCGGTCTTGAGTTCAAGCTCATAGATCACGCTCGGCGCCGTGGTGATCAGGTCCAGGTCGTACTCGCGCTCCAGGCGCTCCTGCACGATTTCCATGTGCAGCATGCCGAGGAAGCCGCAACGGAAGCCGAAGCCCAGGGCGTCGGAGCTTTCCGGCGCGTACTGCAGCGACGAGTCGTTGAGGGTGAGCTTCTGCAGGGCATCGCGGAAGTCCTCGAAATCGTCGGAGCTGACCGGGAACAGACCGGCGTATACCTGCGGCTGGATCTTCTTGAAGCCCGGCAGCACCGCGACCTCGGGGGTCGAGGACAGGGTCAGGGTGTCGCCGACCGGCGCGCCGTGAATGTCCTTGATGCTGGCGATGATGAAGCCCACCTCACCGGCCTTGAGATCGGCGGTGGCGGTGTGTTTCGGGGTGAATACGCCGACGCTGTCGACCAGGTGCACCTTGCCGGTGGACTTGACCAGAATCTTGTCGCCCTTCTTCACGCGCCCCTGGCGCACGCGCACCAGCGAGACCACGCCCAGGTAGTTGTCGAACCAGGAGTCGATGATCAGCGCCTGCAGCGGCGCATCGATCTCGCCCTCGGGCGCAGGGATGGTCTGCACCAGGCGTTCGAGCACCTCGTCCACGCCCATGCCGCTCTTGGCACTGCAGGCCACGGCCTCGCTGGCGTCGATGCCGATGATCTTCTCGATCTCGTCCTTGACGCGGTCCGGATCGGCCTGCGGCAGGTCCATCTTGTTCAGCACGGGCATCACTTCCAGGCCCTGCTCGATGGCGGTGTAGCAGTTGGCGACCGACTGCGCCTCGACGCCCTGGCCGGCATCGACTACCAGCAGCGCGCCCTCGCACGCAGCCAGCGAGCGGCTGACTTCATAAGTGAAGTCGACATGGCCGGGCGTATCGATGAAGTTCAACTGGTAGATCTTGCCGTCCTGCGCCTTGTAGTGAAGCGTGACGCTATGGGCCTTGATGGTGATGCCGCGCTCACGCTCCAGATCCATGGAGTCCAGAACCTGAGCCTCCATTTCACGCGCGGTGAGACCGCCGCACAGCTGGATGAAACGGTCAGCCAGGGTCGACTTGCCGTGGTCGATGTGGGCGATGATGGAAAAATTGCGGATATGACTCAGGTCACTCACGGATCAACACTCGAAGAAGGCACAGGCAAGACGCTTGCCGAAAATAGCCGCGGATTGTACCCGATCCCGCGCGACCGCGTCACGTCTGCACAACACAGGTGCAGACACGAAGAAGGGCGCTCGAAAGCGCCCTTCTTAAGCATTGCCCGGATTACTCGGCCAGCTTGAAGGTAATGAAGCTGGCACGCCCCTGGCGCAGCACGCGCATGGACACCGAACGATTCTTCGGCAGCTCCTGGGCCACCTGGGTGAAGGTGCTGGTGGAGTCGATGGCCTGGTTGTTCAGGTGCGTGATCACGTCACCCGGGCGCAGGCCGATCATGGCCGCCGGGCCGTTGAGCACCTCCCTGACCACTACGCCGCCCTTGAGGTCGAGGCCTTTCTTCTGTTCGGCAGTCAGCTCGACGACGGTCACGCCCAGACGATTGTTGCTGCGCTCGCCACCCTGCGCCGAACCCGACGAGGCCAGCTCCTGCCCTTCTTCCGGCAGCGTGCCAACCGTGACGTTGAGCTTTTTACGCGAACCATCACGTACCACGTCCAGCTCGGCCTTCTCGCCCGGCTTCAGCCCGCCGACCAGATGCGGCAGATCGGCCGACATGATGATCGCCTTGCCATTGAGGCTGAGAATCACATCGCCCACCTGCAGGCCACCCTTGTCCGCCGGGCCGTCTTCGAGCACCTGAGCGACCAGCGCGCCGGCCGGCTTTTCCAGACCGAAGGATTCGGCCAGGTCCTTGTTCACTTCCTGAATCACCACACCGAGCCAGCCGCGCGTGACCTTGCCGTCAGCCTTGAGCTGATCGGCGACCTGCATGGCCACCTCCATCGGTATGGCGAAAGACAGGCCCATGAAGCCGCCGGAGCGGGTGAATATCTGCGAGTTGATACCCACCACTTCGCCCTGCAGGTTGAATAGCGGACCTCCGGAGTTGCCCGGGTTGATCGCCACGTCGGTCTGGATGAACGGCACGTAACTGTCGCTCGGCAGGTTGCGGCCCTTGGCGCTGACGATACCGGCGGTTACCGAGTGGTCGAAACCGAACGGCGAACCGATGGCCAGCACCCACTCACCGACCTTAAGGTCGTCGGCCTTGCCCAGGCGCACCACAGGCAGGTCCTTGCCTTCGACCTTGAGCAACGCGACGTCGCTGCGCGGATCGGCGCCAATCAGCTTGGCTTCGAGCTCGCTGCGATCGGACAAACGCACGATGATCTCGTCGGCATCGGCGACCACATGATTGTTGGTCATGATGTAGCCGTCCGGCGAAATGATGAAACCGGAGCCCAGCGATTGCGCTTCACGCTGGCGACCGCCAGGGTTGCGCGGCACCTGCGGGATGCTGCGCTCGAAGAACTCGCGGAACATCGGCGGCAAACCTTCGAGATCAGGCAGCCCAGGCTGACCGGCAACGCCACGTTCCGGCATCTTCTGCCGAGTACTGATGTTGACCACCGCAGGCGAGGCTTCCTCGACCAGATCGGTAAAGTCAGGCAGGCTGGCCTGAGCCAACAAGCTCTGCCCCCAGAGCAAGGCAACCGCCAGCAGCGGCGCAAAGGACTTGAGTTTTCTCATCGAACTACGACTCCCCATGTAAAACTCGAACACACTCAACCCGCCGCTGGCACAGGCACCAGCAGCGTACGCAGGACAACAGGCTGCAATAAGGGGTCCCCGGCAACGCGAGCAGCGCGCCAGCGAACCATCAGCCAACTGGCGGACAGGCCGATCAAACCGACAAGGATCACCAGAGGCTCGGACAGGCCCAGGCCTTCCGCCAGCAGCGCAGCGGCGAACAAGCCCAGAAGTGGAAGCAGATAAACCAGAAGCGAACTGCGCACCAACAGATCTTCGCGCACACCAATGATCACGGTGTCGCCAATCGCCAGCGGCATTTGACTGAGAGCACGCACATAACCACGTTGTCGGCCTAGACCCAGGCGATCCATCAACCCCTGGCCACAGGCCGCATTGGCCGAACAACTCGAGCAGGTACTCTTGCGCAGCGTCTCGACCCAGACAGCGCCGGGCTCGAGCGCCACTACACGCCCCTGCTCTTCAATCATTGGCTCGCCTGTTCAGGCACTCCGGCGCGCATGGACAGAGCGATACGTTCGGCGGTTCCCAAAGGAATCTCACCGACCACGGTAACCATCACGTCACCGGCATCGGTGCTCATCCGTCGCGAGACCGCGACGGTCGGGCCCAGCTGGCTGCGCGCGTCTTCCACTACATCACCATTGAGGCGCTCGAGGAAAACCGAGAAACGCGCCAAGCCATCGCCATACAACAGGTAGGCGACAGCATCAGCGGAGGCCGGATCACGACGCAACTGCGCAGTAGTCAGGGTAAAGCCCGGTGGCAACCAGTCCGAACGCCAGCTTCCCTCGGCCATGCTGTCGGACGCACGGAAACTCACCGGCCGACAACCCGAACTCGGCTGCAGGGCATTTTCCACCGGCACGGAAGTGTCCAACTGGGCGAACTGGAAGCGCTCCAGAAGCTGGCCGCGCTCGTTAAGCAACAGGGACTTGAGTGGCAGACCGGTTTCACGGTCAAGGTACAGCTCGAAGCCGTAACGGTGCTGATCCTTGGGCTCCAGGACCAGAACATCCGCTGCACGGTTGGCAATGCGCGACTGGCCGGCGACACGAATGTCATACCAGTTGCTCAATTGCTCGGCATCCAGCTGACGGGCAGGCCAGGCCTGCCCTTCGCTAACCTGGTCAGCCAGTGCGCCGGTGACGCACTGAGCCTGACCATCGACCTTGAGCACTTCCTGCGCAGGGCCGTCGAGTTGCAGAAGGCGCTCGCGAACTTGCCCCCCCTCCTCCACTCGATGCCATACGGCGTGAGTGGAGAAACTACCATTACGTTCGTAGATGAACGTACCCTGAAAGCTTTGCTCACGCTCTGCCGCGGCAAGGCGTCCGAGCAAGTCCTGTACCTCGGCGGCCTGCACCGGCAATGCCAGCAGACCACCGAGCAGGCAGAGGGGAATAGCGCGCATGTGACTCCTTACTTAGGCGCTTAGCGGTTTTCCAGACTCGCAGCACGAGCATAAGGCAGAGCGGTTTCACCGGTACCCATCACCGCTTCCTGTGCGTGTTGACGCAGATAGTTCGGCAGGCGCTGCTCGTGCCAGCTGGCAGTACCGGCCTGGGCAGGTTCGCCGGCCTCTTCGCTGCTGTTGTAGCCAGCGAGCAGCGCAGGACCTTGCACCTGCGGTACCGAGAGTACCGGAGAAGCATCCTGCTGGGCCAGCTGAGCGCCCGTCAGATCATCCTGATTGTAGAAGCGCACCCCAGCCAGCACAGCAACGGTCACCGATGCTGCCACGGCTACTCGCCCGATGCTGCGCCAGATCGGCGCCTTACGCGCCGGAGCGGCTTCGTCGGCCAATGCCGCGGAAACCGCCGATGCGATGTCCAGCTGCGGTACCAGCAACTCACGGTGCATGGCTGCACGGGCGACCTGGTAACGCGACCAGGTACCACGTAGCTCACCATCCTCGCTGGCTGCCAGCACTCGCCGCAGTTCCAGTTCGTCCGCTTCGTTATCCATCACCGCGGACAGCGATTCCTGCAGGGTTTCACGACTCATGGCGTACCTCTCTTGGCTGTCGCCGCTGCCTTAGGCTTCCTGCAACAAAGGTTGCAGGGACTTATCAATTGCCTCACGTGCACGGAAAATCCGTGAACGTACCGTACCCACCGGACACTGCATGACGCTGGCAATGTCCTCGTAACTCAAGCCTTCGAACTCACGCAGGGTCAATGCCGTACGCAGGTCATCCGGCAGCTGTGCGATGGTTCGATGCACGGTGGCCTCGATCTCGTCGCGCAGCAATGCCCGTTCCGGTGACTCGATGTCCTTGAGGGCGTGGTCGCCGTCGTAGAACTCCGCGTCATCGCTACTGACATCACTATCTGGCGGCCGCCGACCGCGGGACACCAGATAATTCTTCGCCGTGTTGATGGCGATGCGGTACAGCCATGTATAGAACGCGCTGTCACCGCGAAAGTTTCCAAGCGCTCGATAGGCTTTTACGAAAGCCTCTTGAGCGACATCCTGAGCCTCGTGGGTGTCGTGCACGAATCGCACGATCAAACCGAGGATCTTGTGCTGATACTTCAGCACTAACAGATCGAAGGCACGCTTGTCACCACGCTGCACTCGCTCGACCAGCTGCTGATCATCTTCCTGGGTTAGCATGCACTCTCCTCGTTACGCTTGAAGGAGGCTTGCACCCGTAAGCAAATCAACTTGCCAAGATAGACTCGGGCCTTACGCAAAAGTTCTCCCCTCCAAGCAAGCTTCCCGCAGAGTTTTCTTTTCTCTGGCTGGAATGGCGACAGCGAAACGTCTCCGCTGGCGCAAATAATCTTATCGCCGCTCATTTCCACACCCTCCGCTGACTTCAGATGCAGGCACGCGCAAGCGCTCTCCCTTATATGGGCGACCCTGTATGGAACCTTAAAGACTAAAAAAGTTCCCAAAGCACTGAGGTCGGACATAAGAGCTGCCTCAATATTCGCGAGCTAGAGCACTGCAAGGTGAAGACAGAAGGAGCGAGTTTCGAGTGGAAACGAGCAGTACTCGTTTCGTTCGCCCTTCTAGCCTTCATTCGGACGTAAATCACCGTCCGAGATTGCTTCAACTAAGCAGGCCCGACACGCAGCGGATAATGATGTGGCTCTGGCTGGCTATTGTGCCGATGCCCCTCTCTATATACTAGGGCTCGCTTTCACGCGGAACTCGGACATGAGCCACCACTTCCAGCACGACGTTCTGGTCATCGGCAGCGGCGCTGCCGGCTTGACCCTCGCCCTCACCCTGCCAACTCACTTACGCATCGCGGTCTTGAGCAAAGGCAGCCTGGCCAATGGCTCGACCTACTGGGCGCAAGGTGGCGTGGCAGCCGTACTGGACGACACCGACACGGTCGAATCCCACGTCGCCGACACCCTCGACGCCGGCGCTGGCCTGTGCCGCGAAGACGCCGTGCGCTTCACGGTAGAACACAGTCGCGAAGCCATCCAGTGGCTGATCGATCAAGGTGTCCCTTTTACCCGTGACGATGAAACGGCGCGCGAGGATGGCGGCTTCGAGTTTCACCTGACCCGCGAGGGTGGCCACAGCCATCGGCGCATCATTCACGCGGCCGACGCCACTGGCGCGGCGATCTTCAATACGTTGCTGAAACAGGCCCGCCAGCGCCCGAACATCGAGCTGCTGGAACAGCGCGTTGCCGTCGACCTGATCACCGAGCGCAAGCTCGGCCTGGATGGCGACCGCTGCCTGGGCGCATACGTGCTCGATCGCGCCTGCGGCGAAGTGGACACCTTCAGCGCGCGCTTCGTGGTTCTCGCCACTGGCGGCGCTGCCAAAGTCTACCTCTATACCAGCAACCCGGACGGCGCCTGTGGCGACGGCATCGCCATGGCCTGGCGGGCCGGCTGCCGAGTCGGCAACCTGGAGTTCAACCAGTTCCACCCGACGTGCCTGTATCACCCGCAGGCCAAGAGCTTCCTGGTCACCGAAGCCGTGCGCGGCGAAGGCGGCCTGCTCAAGCTGCCCAATGGCGAACGCTTCATGCAGCGCTTCGACGAACGCGCCGAGCTGGCGCCGCGCGACATCGTCGCCCGTGCCATCGACCATGAAATGAAGCGTCTGGGGATCGACTGCGTTTACCTGGATATCAGTCACAAGCCGGCGGAGTTCATCAAGAGTCACTTCCCCACCGTCTACGAACGCTGCCTGGGCTTTGGCATCGACATCACCAAACAGGCCATCCCAGTGGTGCCGGCCGCGCATTACACCTGTGGCGGCGTGGTGGTCGACCGGCATGGCCACACCGACGTACCGGGGCTGTACGCGATCGGCGAGACCAGCTTCACCGGCCTGCATGGTGCCAACCGCATGGCCAGCAACTCGCTCCTCGAATGCTTCGTCTACGCCCGCTCGGCCTGCGCGGATATCGTCCGGCAACTCGGCGCCATCGGCATGCCCGCCAACCTGCCCTGCTGGGACGCCAGCCAGGTGACCGACTCGGACGAGGACGTGATCATCGCCCACAACTGGGACGAGTTGCGCCGTTTCATGTGGGACTACGTTGGCATCGTACGGACCAACAAGCGCCTGCAACGCGCGCAGCATCGCGTGCGCCTGCTGCTGGACGAGATCGATGAGTTCTACTCGAACTACAAGGTCAGTCGTGACCTGATCGAGCTGCGCAACCTCGCGCTGGTCGCGGAACTGATGATCCGCTCGGCTATGCAGCGCCATGAAAGCCGCGGCCTGCACTACACACTCGATTACCCCGAGCAACAAACCGAGGCCCGCGACACTATTCTGGTGCCGACGCCCCAGGCTCAGCCCAGCGTCGCCGGCTGAACTTCAAGCGCAAGCGCAGGCGCCGATGCAACTCGGGCGCCAGCGCGTCATGCGCGATACACAGCCCACGACTGAAGCGCTGGCCCGGCACGCGATAGCGCAGCACGACCGCCAGCGGCAACGCCAGACTGTCAGGACGCAGCTGCACCGCCTGCCAGCCGCTGGCAGCGCTGTATAAATGCCAGCCGAGCGCATCACGACGCAAACCGGTAATGGCCTGCGGTGCCGTCAGCAGAACGTGTCGCGGCAGCACCCAGGCTGCGTGCGCCAGGCACGGCAGAGGTGAAAGTAATTTCGACCAGAAGGGAATGTCGGCCAGCCAGGGCGCCAACAGGGCCAGCGCCAGTACCGCCAGGTAGAGCCTCAGCAGCCAGCGCGATGGCTGCCAGCGGCACTCGAAGGCGTCACTTGGGTTGGACACGATCCAGGATCATGCGCACGATGTGGCGCAGGTCGGCATCTTCAGGCTCGCCGCGCTGCATGAACCAGCCGAACATGTCCTGATCCTCGCACTCCAGCAACTTGCGGTAGCGCGCCTGGTTCTCGGCATCCAGGTTCGGGTATACCTCCTGGGCGAAAGGCACCAGCAGTACGTCCAGCTCCAGCATGCCACGACGGCTATGCCAGAACAGGCGATTCAGTTCATTTTGCTCAACCATGCAACGGACTCCTCGAACGAGGCGGCAGTATAACAGCAGCTGCAGGCAGTATCCGGCTCAATGACCAGATACACCCGGCGCTTTTCCGCTTTTTGCCTGCCGCCTGTAGCCTGCTGCCTGTAGCCGCTCTTATCATGTCGTCTTTCCCAGCCAAACCGATTCCGATCATGGCCGATAGCGCTTACTTCACCCTCCTCGATCACGAAGGCCTGCTCGCCGTGCGCGGCGCGGACGCGGCCAAGTTCCTGCAGGGCCAAGTGACCTGCAACCTCAATTACCTGAGTGCCAGCCAATCGAGCCTCGGCGCTCGCTGCACGCCCAAGGGCCGCATGCTGTCGAGCTTTCGCATCGTCCCGGTGGACGACGGCTACCTGCTGGCCATGGCCCGCGAGCTGATCGAGTCGCAGCAGGCCGACCTGCAGAAATACGCGGTGTTCTCCAAATCCAAGCTCAGCGATGAAAGCGCCGCCTGGGTCCGCTTTGGCCTGGCCGGCGGCGACGCCGTGCTCAGCGAACTCGGCCTGCAACTGGGAGCTGCCAGCGACGCCATCACCAGCGCGGGGCAGTTGATTGCCATACGCCTGAGCGATGGTCGTGCCGAGTTGTGGGCTCCGGCCACCGAGGCGGAGCAATTGCGAGACCGCCTCGCCGCCCTGCTGCCGCGAGCACCTCTGAACGACTGGCTGCTGGCTCAGGTACGCGCGGGTGTAGGCCAGGTGTTCGGCGCCACGCGTGAGCTGTTCATCCCACAGATGATCAACCTGCAGGCCCTGGGCGGCGTGAGTTTCAAGAAGGGCTGCTACACCGGGCAGGAGATCGTCGCGCGCATGCAGTACCTGGGCAAACTCAAGCGCCGCCTGCAGCGCCTGCGCCTGGTCGCCGAAGCACTACCGGCCGTCGGCGATGAATTGTTCTCCCCGGTGCATGGCTCCAGCGTCGGCGAAGTGGTGCTCGCGGCCCAGGCCGGCGATGCCATCGAACTGCTCGCCGTGCTTCAGGAAGACGCCGTGAACGACGGCCGCATTCATCTCGGCAGCAGTGATGGCCCGGCGCTGACCCTGCTCGATCTGCCTTACCAGCTGGATGCCGACAAGGAAATCCAGCGCTGATTAACGTCCTGGCGCCGCCGCATCGGGCCGCCTATAGAGAGCCTTTAATGAGCAAGCTTGCTGAAAAAGTCCAACAGGAACTGATCCATGCCATCGAAAACGATGAGCTGGTGCTACCCACCCTGCCCGAAGTGGCGCTGAAGGTTCGCGAAGCCGCGGAAGACCCCAACGTGGGCATCCCACAGATCAGCAAGGTGATCGGCAACGATGCTGCCCTCACCGCGCGCATCATCAAGGTGGTCAACAGCCCACTGCTGCGCAGCAGCAAGGAGATCACCGACCTGCAGATGGCAGTCAGCCGCCTGGGCATCAACTACACCTGCAACCTGGCCACCGGGCTGGCCATGGAGCAGATGTTCCAGGCCACCAGCGACGTGGTTGATCGCAAAATGCGCGAAGTGTGGAACAAGAGCACTGAAATTGCCGGTATCTGCCATGTGCTGTGCCGCCACTACACGCGCCTGATGCCGGACCAGGCCACTCTCGCCGGCCTGGTGCACCAGATCGGCGTGCTGCCGATTCTCACCTATGCCGAAGAACACAACGAGCTGCTGGCCGACTCCATCAGCCTCAACCACGTGATCGAGCAGATCCATCCGATCATCGGCGACAAGATCCTGCGTACCTGGGAGTTCCCAGAGCCCATCGCCGTCGTGCCCAGCCAATATCTGGACTTCAGCCGCAACTCGGCCAAGGTCGACTACGTCGACATCGTCCAGGTCGCCACTCTGCAGAGCTACCTGGGCAGCGAGCACCCCTACACCCAGCTCGACTGGAGCAAGGTACCAGCGTTCGCCAAGCTCGGCCTGGACCCGCAGGTTGATATGCAGGCCGACGAAGACATGTCGGCTGCGATGGAAGCAGCAATGAGCATGCTGCAATAAATACATCTCGCCAGGGATGGCAAGAAAATTGTCGGGAACAATTTTTGACGTCGCTGCGCGACGGCCCGAAGGGTGATCTACAGGGATGTAGGTGACAAAATGCCTCTACACTCAAGTCGATCGCCTGAGGAAGTAGAGCCATGCGTTATGCATTTGTCCTGCTCGTCCTGTTGTTCGGCAGCGTCCAGGCTGCCGAGCAAGTGCGTCTTACCAACGGCGAATGGCCACCCTATCAGGGCGAAAGCCTGCCCCACCAGGGTGTCGCGTCACGCATCATCGCCGAGGCATTCGCGCTGCAGGGCATCGACGTGCAATGGGAGTTTCATCCCTGGGCGCGCTCTCTGAAAATTGCTGAGCAGGGCCTGCGCCCAGGCAGCGCCGTCTGGTTCTACAGCCCTGAGCGCGCAGAGCACTTTCTCATCAGCGACGCGGTAATCGAAAGCGGCTATCACCTGTTTTATCGCAAGGATTTCGCCTTCGACTGGCGCGACATCAAGGACCTGCGCGGCCTGCGCATCGCCGTGACACGTGGCTATGATCACGGCGACGCCTTTCGCCGCGCCGAAGCGGCCGGTGAACTCCAGGTGGTGCGCCTGACCAGCGATGAACAGGGTCTACGTCAATTGCTCGCCGGGCGCATCGACCTGTTTCCGGTCGACAAGGTGGTAGGCTTCGACCTGCTGCACCGAAAGTTCACTGCCACCGAGCGCCAGCGCCTGAGCTTTCACCCCAAGCCGCTGCACAGCGCCAGCATGTATCTGCTGCTGTCGCGCAACGTGCCTGGCAATGTCGAGCTGATGCAGCGCTTCAACCTCGGCCTTAAGCAACTGCGCGACAGCGGCAAGGTTTCCCAGTACCTGATGGAGATTCAGCAACCGCTAAGCCTCAGCCACTGATAGCGGAAATTCAACGCGCACCCGCAGGCCGTGCGGCTGCGCCTGATGCAGGCTGATTCTGGCCTGATGGGCGCGGCAGATCTCACCGACGATGGCCAAACCAAGGCCCGCACCATTGCCCAGATTGCTGCGCCTGTAGAAGCGCTCGAAAACCTTCTCGTGCTCGGCTTCGGGAATGCCCGGGCCGTCATCTTCGACCTCCAGCACGGCTGGCGCCAAGGCGCGGATGATCAGATTGCCACCGGCCGGTGTATGCGCCAGCGCGTTATCCAACAAATTGCTCAACAACTCATTGAGCAGCGTTGGCTCGCCATCGATCCACACCGGCTGCTCAGCCTCCAGCGCCAGCGCAACGCCACGGGCGTGAGCCAGGGGCGCCATGGCCAGACCCAGTTCGCGGGCCAGCTGGCTGAGGTCTATACGCTGCGCGCCCCCTTCGGTAATGGCCCGTGCGCCACTTTCGATACGCGCCAGGGACAGCAGCTGATTGGCCAGCAAGGTGAGGCGGTCCCCCTGCTGCGCCGCCTGTTCCAGCGTGTTGCGCCACTCCTCGGGTTGCTCGGCACGCAAACCCAGAGCAATGCGCGCCTTGAGCGCCGCCAGCGGCGTACGCAACTCATGGGCCGCGTCGGCAATGAACTGCGACTGACGCTCGAACAACCTCTGCAAGCGCTCGTTGAACTGGTTGAGCGTTTCCACCAGCGGCAGCACCTCACGTGGCAGCCCCCCGTCCGGCAGCGGCTGCAGGTCATCACTGGCCCGTTCGGCCACTTCCCGGCGCAGCGCCTCCAGCGGGCGCAAGGCCAGGTTCACCGCCAACCACACCAGCAACAATGCGCTGACCGAAAGCAGACCCATGCGCCACAGGGTGCCGATCAGCAGCTCACGGGCCATACGCTCACGCGCGCCCTGGGTTTCCGCCACGCGGATTTCGGCAATGCCATTGAGCTGTGGCTCGCTGACCGGCTGCAGCAGACTGACCACGCGGACACCCTGATTGCGGTACTGGGCATCGTAGAAATGCGCCAGTGCCGGATAGTCATCGGTGCGCGGCGTACCCGGCGGCGCTGGCGGCAGGTCCTCGTAACCGGAGACCTGATTGCCCTGCAGATCGAGCACCTGGTAGTAGATGCGCCCGGCGCTGTCGTAGGCGAAGGTATCCAGCGCTACGTAAGGGATATTCGCGCGCAGCCGGCCATCCTCGGTATACAGTCCATCGGCCACGGCCCGCGCCGACGCCAGCAGCGTGCGGTCATAGGCCGTATCCGCTGCACGGCGGGCACTCCAGTAGGCACTGAAGCTGCTCAATAGCAGGATCAGCGACAGCAGCAGTGCCAGACGCCGCAGCAGACGCCCGCGCAGGCTGACGCCACGGTTCATGCCTCGACCGCCTCCAGCAGGTAGCCGAGACCGCGGAAGGTGACGATACGCACGGCGCTGCCTTCGAGTTTTTTGCGCAGGCGATGAATGTAGATCTCGATGGCATCCGGGCTGGCGTCCTCGTCCAGACCGAACACCTGCGCCGCCAGTTGCTCCTTGCTCATCACCCGGCCAGGCCTGGCGATCATCGCCTCCAGCACCGCCTGCTCACGGGCGGTGAGGCTAAGGGCCTCGCCACCGAGGCTGAAACGGCGAGCGCCGAGGTCGTAGACCAGATCGCCACAGCGCTGCAATTGCTCGCCGCCGAGCACGCTGCGCCGCAGCAGGGCCTTGACCCGCGCTTCCAGCTCGGTCAATTCGAAGGGCTTCGCCAGGTAGTCATCGGCGCCGAGGTTGAGCCCGTGCACGCGGTCCTTGACCTCGCCACGTGCGGTCAGCATCAGCACCGGCAGGGTCTGGCCACGGTCGCGCAGACGCGCCAGCACGGCGAAACCGTCCAGCCGTGGCAGGCCGATATCGAGAATCGCCAGCGCATAATCCTCGCTGGAAAGCGCCAGATCAGCCGTGACGCCATCGTGCAGCACGTCCACCGTCCAGCCTGCGCCTTTCAACGCCTGGGCCACGCTTTCCGCCAATTGCGGATGGTCTTCGACCAGCAGAATCCGCACCGCTACCTCCAACTGCAGCATCGTTAAAGGCGCGCAGTTTAGCGCCGCTACGCCTGCTGTGAATTGCTCAAATGCCAAAGCGGCAAACGAAACGGTATCCGCGCAGCCCTGCGCTGGTAACGCTGAAAAACTTTTCACCATGAAAGCCTAGCGAAAGCTTGCCCTCATAGCATCGATCAAAGGTGGCTCGATCCACCTGCTCAAGCGACCTGGCAGTGGTGCCAGGTGGCGACAAGAACAAAAATGGAGACCACATGATGCTCGCAGCCTCACGCCAGGCCCTGCCGACTGTCCGCCTGCTCTGCCTGGCAATCGCCGCCACCGGCGCTGCCCCCCTCGCCAACGCCGCCTTCATCGAAGACAGCACCGCCAGCCTCACTGCCACCAATATCTACCTCAACCGTGACTTCCGCGAAGGCTCCGGCCAGAACAAGCGCGAAGAATGGGGTCAGGGTTTTCGCCTCGACCTGCAATCGGGCTACACCGAAGGCACCGTGGGCTTCGGCCTCGACGCCATGGGCCTGCTCGGTATCAAGCTCGATTCGGGTCGCGGCCGCACCGGCACCGACCTGTTGCCCGTTCACGACGACGGGCGCTCCGCCGACGAGTTCAGCCGCCTGGGCCTGACCGCCAAGGTCAAGGTCTCCGCCACCGAACTGCGCTACGGCTCCCACGTGCCGGAACTGCCGGTGGTCAAGGCCAGCGACAGCCGCCTGCTGCCGCAGGTGTTCGAGGGCGGCCTGCTGACCTCTTCCGAACTCGAAGGCCTGACCTTCACCGGCGGCCGCCTGGACAAGGTCATCGACCGCGCCTCCACCAACGAAGAAGACATGGTGCTCAACAGCAAGAACCGTCGCTTTGCCGGTGGCGTCAGCGCTGACCACCTGGACCTGGCTGGTGTCGATTACAAATTCGCGCCCGGTTTCACCGGCCGTTACTATTTCGCCGATCTGGACGACATCTATCGCCAGCATTTTCTCGGCCTGCTGAGCAGCCACAAGGTTGGTACCGGCACCCTGAGCAGCGACCTGCGCCTGATCTACAGCAGCGACAGCGGCGCCGCCGAGGCCGGCAAGGTCGATAACCGCGCCATTAATGCCATGGTCAGCTACGGCCTGGGCAACCACAAGGTTGGCCTGGGCTTCCAGGACATGAGCGGCGACACCGGCTTCGCCTACATCGACGGCAGCGATCCGTTCCTGATCAACTTCGTGCAGATCAACGATTTCGCCAACGCCGACGAGCGTTCCTGGCAGGCTCGCTACGACTACAACTTCGCCGGCATCGGCGTTCCCGGCCTGACCTTCATGACCCGCTACATCCGCGGTGACGACGCGCGCATCGCCGGCTCCGACGAGCGTGGCGGCGAATGGGAGCGCGATATCGAATTCAAGTACGTTGTCCAGAGCGGCCCGCTCAAGGACCTTTACGTACGGGTACGCAACGCCAGTTTCCGCTCCGACTTCGCCCGCGATGCGGACGAGAACCGCGTCATCGTCGGCTACACGCTGCCAATCTGGTAAACAACAACAAGACTCGCGAGGAATCACCGTCATGAAATCCGTCCTGACCCGCGCCGCGCTGGCAACCGCCTGCCTTGCCTTTGCCGGCCAACTGCTGGCTGCCGAACCCAAGCGCCCCGAATGCATCGCCCCGGCCAAACCCGGTGGCGGCTTCGACCTGACCTGCAAGCTGGCCCAGAGCGGCCTGAAGGATACCGGCCTGCTCAAGGCGCCGATGCGCGTCACCTACATGCCCGGCGGCGTTGGCGCCGTGGCCTACAACGCCGTGGTCGCCCAGCGCGCCAAGGACCCGGGCACCATCACCGCCTTCTCCTCCGGCTCGCTGCTCAACCTGGCCCAGGGCAAATTCGGCCGCTACGACGAGAACGCCGTGCGCTGGCTGGCCGCCATCGGCACCGACTACGGCGCCATCACCGTGCGTGAAGACGCCCCGTGGAAGAACCTCAACGAGCTGGTCGAAGCTCTGAAGAAGGACCCGACCAGCGTGGTCTTCGGCGCTGGCGCGACCATTGGCGGCCAGGACTGGATGCAAACCGCGCTGATCGCCCGCGCAGCCGGTATCGACCCGCAGTCGCTGCGCTACGTGGCCTTCGAAGGCGGCGGCGAAACCCTTACTGCCATGCTCGGCGGCCACGTGCAGGTCACCTCCAGCGGCCTCGGCGAAGTCACCCCGCAACTGGCCGCCGGCAAGGTGCGCATCCTCGCCGTACTGTCCGACGAGCGTCTGCCGGGCAAGCTGGCCGGTATCCCCACCGCCAAGGAACAGGGTTTCGACATCAGCTGGCCGGTAATCCGTGGTTTCTACATGGGGCCGCAGGTCAGCGACGAGCAGTTCGCCTGGTGGCAGCAGCAGTTCGAGCAGATGCTGGCTCGTGACGACTTCGCTGCGCTGCGCGAGCAACGTGACCTGTTCCCCCTGTCGCTCACCGGCGACGAGCTCAACGCCTTCGTCCTCGAGCAAGTGCAGGAATACAAGGCGCTGGCCGGCGAGTTCGGCCTGGTCCAGTAACTCTCCTGCGTAATCCGCGCTCGGCCACCATCCGGTGGCCGGCGCTCCTGAGGTAAATCTCCATGTACGTTCGCCTGTTCTCCGCGATCTGGCTGCTGCTGTGCGCCTGGCTCGCTGTCATTGCCTGGGGTTTCCAGGCGCCCTTCGCCTACGACCCGGTCGGCCCGCGCGCCTATCCGCTGCTGCTGCTGGCCCTGATGGGCGCCGGCAGCCTGTGGCTGATCTACAAGCCCGGGATGCTCGAGCAACGCCTGGACATTCCGACCGCGCTGCGCAGCGCGCTGTGCGTGGTGGCACTGCTGGCCTATGCCCTGACCTTCGAGCCGCTCGGCTTCGTCATCAGCACCGCCCTGGCCACCTTCGCCCTCGGTCTGCTGTTCACCGGCCGCCTTTTGCCCTGCGCGATCAGCGCGGTGCTGATGGGTGTGCTGCTGTACGTATTGTTCGATCTGCTGCTGGACGTGCCCCTGCCGCTCGGCCTGCTTGAAGCCTTCGTGGAGAGCTGAAATGGAAACCCTTAACTTCCTCATGCAGGGCTTCGACGTCGCGACCCGACCGACCAACCTGCTGGTGGCGCTGTTCGGCGCCTTCGTCGGCACCGTGGTCGGCCTGCTGCCGGGCCTCGGCCCTATCAACGGCGTGGCGCTGCTGCTGCCGCTGGCGTTCGCCCTCGGCCTGCCGCCGGAAACCGCACTGATTCTGCTCGCTGCCGTGTACCTGGGCTGCGAGTACGGCGGCCGTATCTCCGCCATCCTGCTCAACGTGCCGGGCGACGCCGCGGCCATCATGACCACCCTCGACGGCTACCCGCTGGCCCGTCAGGGCAAGGCCGGCATCGCCCTTTCGCTGTCCGCCGTCAGCTCCTTCATCGGCAGCATCATCGCCACCTGCGGCGTGGTGCTGTTCGCCCCGCTGCTGGCGAAATGGGCGGTGGCCTTCGGCCCTGCCGAATATTTCGTGCTGATGGTGTTCGCCATCGCCTGCCTCGGCGGCATGGTCGGCGACAAGCCGGTCAAGACCCTGATGGCCGCGCTGATCGGCCTGGCCCTGGCCACGGTGGGGGTGGACTCGACCACCGGGGTGTATCGCTTCACCTTCGACAGCGTCAGCCTGTCCGATGGCATCCAGTTCGTCATCGTGGTGATCGGCTTCTTCAGCGTCAGCGAAATTCTCCTGATGCTGGAAAAGACCCACGGCGGCCAGAAAGCGGTGAAGGCCAGCGGCCGCCTGCTGTTCAACTTCAAGGAGTTCTGCCTGAGCTTCTGGACCATGATCCGCAGCGCCCTGGCAGGCTTCGTCATCGGCACCCTGCCCGGTGCCGGCGCAACCATCGCCAGCGCCATGACCTATATGACCGAGAAGCGTCTGGCCGGCAACAAGGGCCGCTTCGGTGACGGCGACCTGCGCGGCCTGGCCGCTCCGGAAGCGGCCAACAACGCCTCGGCCTGCGGCTCGCTGATCCCCATGCTGACCCTCGGCGTACCGGGTTCGGGCACCACAGCGGTGATGATCGGCGCGCTGACGCTGTACAACATCACCCCCGGCCCGCTGCTGTTCGAACAGCAACCGGACGTGGTCTGGGGCCTGATCGCCTCGCTGTTCATCGGCAACGTCATCCTGCTGGTTATGAACATCCCGATGGTCGGCCTGTTCTCGCGCATGCTCAGCGTGCCGAACTGGGTGCTGGTACCGGCGATCACCGTGGTCAGCATGGTCGGTGTCTATGCGGTGCACAGCACCACCTTCGACCTGGTGCTGATGATCGTACTCGGCGTGTTCGGCTACATTCTGCGCAAGCTCGATTTCCCGCTGTCGGCGCTGATCCTCGGTTTCGTGCTCGGCGAGCTTATGGAAGACAACCTGCGCCGCGCGCTGTCGATTTCCGCCGGTGACCTGGGCATCCTCTGGGGCAGCCCGATCACTCTGGTGCTGTGGGCATTGGTGGTGCTGATGCTGGCCCTGCCGGGCATCCGCTGGATACGCCGCCGCAAGCAGATCAAGGCCGGGGCCGATGCCGCTGCCGCGTGATCTCTGGGTGACGCCGCTGGCCGGAGTGGTCGGCGGCTACCTGGCCAGCCTCGCCGGCTGGCCTTTGCCGTGGATGGTCGGATCCCTGCTGGCGGTGATCGCCGTGCGCTGCCTGACCGACCGCCCCTTCAGTGAACTGCCGGGCGGGCGCAAGGCCGGCCAGTGGCTGGTGGCCAGCGGTATCGGCCTGCACTTCACCAGCGAGGTGCTGGAACAGGTGCTGAGCCATCTGCCAGTCATCATCATGGGTGCCTTCGGCACGCTCCTGCTCAGCCTGATCGGTATCGCCATCCTGCGCCGCGCCGGCGTCGACCGCGCGACCGCCTTCTTCGCCAGCATGCCTGGCGGCGCCAGCGAGATGGTCAACTTGGCCCTGCGCCACGATGCGCAGCCCGCGCGCGTCGCGGCGGCACACAGCCTACGCCTGCTGCTGGTGGTGCTGCTGATTCCGGCGCTGTTCACCTGGGGCCTGCCCGATGCCAGCGCACCGCCGCGTGCACCGGTGGATTGGACCTGGCTGATCGGCCTGCTCGCCGCCGGCGCGGTGCTGGCAGCGCTGTGGGGGCGCCTGAAACAACCCAACCCCTGGATGCTCGGCCCGCTGATCGCCTGCGCCGTGGCCAGCGCCAGCTTCGACCTGCACCTGGGCATGCCGCATGGCATGGGCCAACTCGGCCAGTGGCTGATCGGCAGCGCCCTGGGCTGCCACTTCGACCGCGCGTTCTTCCGCAGCGCGCCGGGTTTTCTCGCCCGCGTGCTGCTGTTCACCCTGCTGGCCATGCTCGCCGCTGCGGGTCTCGGCGAGATGCTCGGCTGGCTGGCCGGCGAAGATCACCTGTCGCTGATGCTGGGCATGATGCCCGGCGGTATCACCGAGCTCTGCCTGACCGCCGAAGCGTTGCAACTGTCAGTGGCACTGGTCACCGCCCTGCAGGTGCTGCGGCTGTTTCTGGTGATGTTCCTCGCCGAACCCTTATTCAAGCTCTGGTGCAAGAGCCACGCTTAGCCCGCCATGTGCGGGCTTTTTTTGCACGCCTGGCTATGTGACAAGGAAAAAGCTCGCGGCTGAAGCCCCTCCCACAGCCGTGGGGTGCGCCGTGCGCACCAGGGCTACCACTGCAACTGCAGTTCGCTCTCGAACTCGCGCAGGTGGCCGCTGACTGGATCAACGAAACGCAGACCACGCGCCAGCAGCTTGAGCGGCTTGTCATAGTCATCCGGCTGGCCGCGACTGTCGTGCAGCTCGGGGTAGAAATCATCACCGACGATCGGCGCGCCGAGCCCGGCCAGATGCACGCGCAGCTGATGCTTGCGCCCGGTTACCGGCGACAAGCCGTAACGCCACAGTTCGCCGCGTCGCTCCAGCACCTCGATTCGGGTTTCGCTGTTGGCCTCGCCCGCGACTTCCTGCATGCGAAAGAAGGGCTCGCCATCGACCATGCGCGAACGGTGCAGGTAGGGAAACTGCAACTGCGGCAGCGCAGGAGCGATGGCCTCGTAGCGTTTTTCCACCGCGCGCTGGCGAAACAGTGCCTGATACTGGCCGCGGCTGGATGGGTTGACCGAGAACAACACCAGACCGGCCGTCAGCCGGTCGATGCGGTGGATCGGCACCAGGTCGGGATTACCGGTGCGCTTGATCAGGCGCGCCAGCAGGGTCTGCTCGACATACTCACCCGCCGGCATCACCGGCAGAAAATGCGGCTTGTCGGCGACCAGCAGGTGCTCGTCCTGCCATAGCACCTGTTCGACGAAGGGTATCGGCGTCTCGTTCGCCACCTCACGGAAATAGCGCACCTTGAGCCCAACCTGATAGGGGTGCGTGGCATCGATGGGTGCACCACCGGCATCCAGTACCCGACCGCGCGCCATACGCTGCAACCAGGTGGCGCGATCGATGGCGGGAAAGTGATCGCACAGGCAATCGAGTACCGTGGCCCAATCGCCCTGTGGCAAATGAAGGGTGCTGGGACGCATGAGGGGGCTGGGCATTGCAGAGGCTGCTCGATCGGACCGGACGGGCGAATTAGGCCGCACTCGCCAGGCTCAGTCAAAGCAAACGGCTTGAGCCAGGGGCGCGCTGTGGCTATGGTGGCCGCTCGTATCTGGAGAGACCCATGTCCATCACCCGCTCCCTGCTCACCAGCGTCGCCCTACTCCCGCTTCTGGCCGCCTGCCAGGTCTACACCGGCAAACCGGAAGGGCCGCCTGCGGCCACCCGCCTGCAGGGTCAGGTACAGGTCGAGAATGGCCAGCTGGTTTTCATGCCCTGCCAGGAGCAGCGCCGCTTCGTGCTGGTCGATGGTGATAGCACCGGTATCGAGCGGGAAGTCACGCAACTCGGCAGCGATGGCCAGGCCAGCCTGTTCGCCGACCTCGCCGGCCACCTGGGCGGCAGCCAGGGCAAAGGCAACGACGGTCGCTTCGAGGTCAGCCAGATCTATCGCCTGCAAGGTGAAGGACACGGCTGCGACGACCTCAACTTCAAGCGCCTGGCCCTGCGCGCCAGTGGCAACGAACCGTTCTGGCAGCTGGAGGTCGGCAGCAAGGGGCTGGTACTCAACCGCCCCGATCACGAGCCGCTGGCCCTGCCCTACCTGGAAGAACAGATGCCGGACGGCCGCCTCAACTTCAGCAGCGAGGCCAACGGCCAGCGCCTCGATCTTTGGGTCGCCCCGCAGCGTTGCGTCGACGGCATGAGCGGCGCGGTCAATCACCTCAGTGCCGAACTGCGTCTCGATGGCCAGGTGCTGCGCGGCTGCGCGCACTTCGGTGCCCTGCGCAACTGAACCTCGCGATACCGGTGCACAGCATCGGCAAGCCGGACAAATGGCCCCGCCGAACTAGGGGTGCGACACCTTGCACGTCTGACGACCGCGGGGTCGCTCGCGGCAGGGCCGCTCATCTGAGCCCCGGCGCGAGACGTACACCAAGGATTTCTACATGTCTCATTCCGCCTCAACGGCCGCCGACCAATCCGGCGCCTCGCCCGCCGCATGGTGGGCCGTCGTGTCGCTCGCCCTCGGTGCCTTCGGGCTTGTGACCGCGGAGTTCCTGCCGATCAGCCTGCTCACGCCCATGGCGACCGAGTTGGGCGCCTCCAACGGTGTCGTGGGCCAGGCCATTACCGCTACGGCGGTGGTCGCGGCATTTGCCGGCCCACTCGTGGTGCTGGGTTCCGGCCGACTGGATCGCCAGAAGATCGTCTGGGGCTTGATGGTGGTGCTAGTGCTTTCCAGCGTCCTTTCGGCCTACGCCGAGACCGTCACCGTCCTGCTGATCGCACGCGGCTTGCTGGGCTTCGCCCTTGGCAGCTTCTGGGCCATGATGACCGCATTGGCCCTGCGCCTGGTGCCGCCCGACAAGGTGCCGAAAGCCATCTCGATCATCCTCATGGGCATTTCCTTCGCCACGGTGTTCGCCGCTCCGCTAGGTGCCTTCCTGGGTGACCTGTGGGGCTGGCGCATGAGCTTCCTCGCTGCATCCGGTATTGGCGTGGTGGCGCTGGCGATCCAGATGCTGACTTTGCCCAGACTGCCGGCGGCCGCTGCACCGGGGCTGGCTTCGTTCAAGGCCGCATTGTCGCGTCGCGCGGTGGTCATCGGCCTCGTCACGGGGTTGCTGGTCATTTCCGGGCACTTCGCTGCGCTGACCTTCATCCGCCCCTTTCTCGAGGAGGTACCGCGCCTGGATGTCGCCACCGTGTCGCTGACCCTGCTGGCATTCGGTGTCTGCGGTTTTTTCGGCAACCTGATCGGAGGCATCGTTGCCGCGCGCAGCCCGGCGTGGGCGGTGGCCAGCTGCTCGTTCCTGATCACCCTCGTGGCGCTTGCATTGGTGCTATTCGGTGCCGAAGTGAACGTCGCGTTCGTGGCGACCGCTCTGTGGGGCTTCGCCTTCGGCGCCTTCCCGGTGTCGATCTCGGTCTGGAACGCGCGGGCGGCTGCCGACCACGCCGAAAGCGCGGGCGCACTGCTGTCCTCGACCTTCCAGGTAGCCATTGCCGCAGGGGCGGTACTCGGCGGACTGATCATCGAAGGCCTTGGCCCGCAGGCGGTGATTCTCTATGCCGCTGTGGCAACCCTGGCCGGCGCCGCCCTGATGTTCGCGCGCGGTCGCGCACTGGAAAGACGCTGAGCACCGCGCGTCGGTTCAGCCCGCGCCTGGTTGGCCTAATCTGAGCCGGGACAGCCACTGACGCAGCGCCCTTTCGCCCTGCGAATCCCGTACAATCGCCGACCTTCTTCACCTTGCCGGATCACCACCGGCCAACCAGGACACCGCCATGCTTCGTCTGACCGAACTGAAACTTCCCCTAGACCATGCCGACGAAGCCCTGCGCCCGGCCATCGTCCAGCGCCTGGGTATCGCCGATGCCGACCTGCTGGCCTTCAGCGTGTTCAAGCGCAGCTACGATGCGCGCAAGAAGTACGGCGATATGCCTTTCATCTACACCATCGATTGCGAAGTGAAAAACGAAGCGGCGCTGCTGACGCGCCTGAGCGGTGACAAGCATGTCGGCCCGGCGCCGGACATCGCCTACAAACCGGTCGGTAAGGCCGAGGCGCCACTGGATGAGCGCCCTATCGTGGTCGGTTTCGGCCCCTGCGGCATCTTCGCTGCGCTGATCCTGGCGCAGGCCGGCCTGCGTCCCATCGTGCTGGAGCGTGGCAAGGAAGTACGCCAGCGCACCAAGGACACCTGGGGCCTGTGGCGCAAGAACGTGCTCGACCCGACCTCCAACGTGCAGTTCGGCGAGGGCGGCGCCGGCACCTTCTCCGATGGCAAGCTGTACAGCCAGATCAAGGACCCGAACCACCACGGGCGCAAGGTGCTGGAAGAGTTCGTCAAGGCCGGTGCGCCGGACGAGATCCTCTACGTCAGCAAGCCACACATCGGCACCTTCCGCCTCACCGGCGTGGTCGCCACCATGCGCGAGGAGATCAAGGCCCTCGGCGGTGAAGTACGCTTCCAGCAGCGCGTCAGCGACCTGCTGATGGAAGACGGCCAGCTTACCGGCGTGGTGCTGGGAAACGGCGAGCAGCTCAACAGCCGCCATGTGGTGCTGGCCCTCGGCCACAGCTCGCGCGACACCTTCCGCATGCTCCATGCCCGTGGCGTGTACCTGGAAGCCAAGCCCTTCTCGGTGGGTTTCCGCATCGAGCATCCGCAATCGCTGATAGACCGCGCGCGCCTGGGCAAGTACGCCGGCCATCCGAAGCTCGGCGCCGCCGACTACAAGCTTGTGCACCACGCCAGCAACGGCCGCTCGGTCTACAGTTTCTGCATGTGCCCGGGCGGCACCGTGGTCGCCGCGACCTCCGAACCGGAGCGCGTGGTCACCAACGGCATGAGCCAGTACTCGCGCAACGAGCGCAACGCCAACGCCGGTATCGTCGTCGGCATCACCCCCGAGCAGGACTACCCGGGCGGCCCGCTGGCCGGCGTGGAGCTGCAGGAGCGCCTGGAGTCCCACGCCTACGTGCTCGGCGGACGCAACTACGAGGCGCCCGGGCAACTGGTCGGCGACTTCATCAAGGGCACGCCGTCCACTGCCCTGGGTGAGGTGCAGCCTTCCTACAAGCCGGGGGTGAAACTGGGCGATCTGGCGCCCTCGCTGCCGGACTTCGCCATCGAAGCCATCCGCGAGGCGCTGCCGGCCTTCGGCAAGCAGATCAAGGGTTTCGACCTGGCCGATGCGGTGCTCACTGGCATCGAAACGCGCACCTCCTCGCCGGTGCGCATCACCCGTGGCGACGACCTGCAAAGCCTGAACCTCAAGGGTCTGTACCCCGCCGGCGAAGGCGCGGGCTACGCCGGCGGCATTCTTTCAGCCGGGGTCGACGGCATCCGTGTGGCCGAAGCGGTAGCCAGGGACATGCTTGGGTTGAATCGCTAAGCCTGCGCGCGAAGGGGCCGGCTTCCAGGTCCCTGATTCGCCAAGCTGGCGAGCGTGCCTGGACTTATCGCGGATAAATCGTTCCTACCAGTCCGCCGCACCAACACGCGGCTTTTTCTGTAGGAGCGAATTTATTCGCGATTCGGGTAAATGTGCCCGCCTTTTTCGCGGATAAATCCGCTCCTACCAGTCCGCAGCACCCACACGCGGCTTTTCTGTAGAAGCGAATTTATTCGCGATTCGGGCGAACGCGCCAGCCTTCTTCGCGGATAAATCCGCTCCCACCGGTCACGCGCGTGCCGCAACACCGGGCGCCTTCTGTAGGCGCGAGTTCATTCGCGATCCTGAAGCAGCCACCGCCCCGTCAATCGTCATCACGGCGGATGCAGCACAGCGTCGTGCGCCCCGAACCATTGGGGCGCCGGTCCGGGTCGGCATAGGTCAGCAACTCTGCGAAACCGGCCTTGCGCATCATGCCTGCCGAGGCGGCGTTCTCTTCGTGGCGATCGATATAGACATCGCGCACACCCAGTCGCCAGAGATCCTGCACTGCCGCCGTGAGCAGATGAGCGCCCAGTCCGCGACCGGTGCAATCGCGATGCACCACCGCCTCGCAGATATAGCCATGCAGCTGCTCGGCACGGGCGGCAGGTTGCTGAGCGGCAAAATCCCGGGTAAGGCGATAGCTGACCACCCCCAGCAGCTGCCCCCGCTCCTCGGCCAAAACGGCCAGCGTCGCGCTCGTCGCAATACCCTGCAGGTGCTGGCGAACCTCGACTTCGGGCAGATGATTCCAGGGATTGGGCCCGTGTTCGAGAATCAGCGCGCAGAGCGCCTCGATATCCTCGGCACCGGCCTGACGGATGACCAGCTCGCTCATGCTCCTGACTCCCCTGACGCAGCGCGTCCTTTGCTTAAAGGATGCAGTCTAGGGTGGGCGATCGCCTGGCGACAGTTACAGCCAGGCGCGAGAAATGCCTGACAGTGGATCAGTGATCATCGTCCCACGGCTGGCCACGGGTCCGCTCGAACAGTTCGAGCTTCTTCTGCATTGCCGCCTTGGACAGGATATGTGCGCTAACCGGTGCAGTGAGGAACAAAAACAGCGTGATCAGTAGCTCGTGCAGGCTGAGGCTGCCGGTGTGGTGGGCGAAAAACAGCATCGAGGCGATCAGCGTACCGCCCACCCCCAGCGTGGTGGCCTTGGTCGGACCATGCAGACGGGTGAAGAAGTCCGGCAGGCGATACAGGCCGATGGCGCCGACCAGGGCGAACAGGCTACCCAGGATCAGGCAGGCGCAAATCAACAGTTCCAGCCAGAACGGCATGGTCATTTCCCCTTAATCGATGATGTCGCCGTGCAGCAGGTGTTTACCCACCGCGACCGTGCCGACGAAGCCCATCACCGCGATCAGCAGTGCGGCTTCGAAGAACAGATCCGATGCCAGCCAGATGCCGAACAGCATGATTAGCGCCAGCGCGTTGATGTATAGGGTATCCAGGGCCAGGACCCGGTCGACCACGCTCGGCCCTTCGACCAGGCGCGCGACGTTGAGTAGCATCGCCAGCGTGAGGATGCCCATGCACAGGAAGACTACGTTCTCGAGCATTCGAAAATCTCCAGCAGCGGCGTTTCATAACGGCTCTTGACGGCCGCGACCAGCTCGTCGCGGTCCGGCACGTCGAGCCCGTGCACCAGCAGCGTCTTGTGATCGGAGCTGAGACTGGCAGAGACCGTACCAGGGGTCAGCGAGATGATGCAGGCCAGGGTCGACAGGACGAACTCATCCTGGATCTCTACCGGTACCTCGACGAATGCCGGCTCCAGGCGCGATTTCGGGCCCAATACCAGCTTTACCACCTGCAGGTTGGCCACCACGATGTCGTAGAACACCTTGCCAATGAACAGCAGCAGCAGCAGCGGCTTGCGCACCCTGGGCACGTGCAGCAGGAAGTCGCCGCACAGATGTACGATGGACCAGGCAAGAAACGCCCCGAGCAGGATATGCCCCAGATTGAGGGTGTTGACCAGCAGCAGCCAGAGCACCATCAGAACCAGCATCATCCGCGGGTGAGGGAAGAAACGTCTCATGCCGCACCTCCGGCAATGATCGACAGATAGGGTTGCAGATCCAGCAGTTGCGCCGCTGCCGCCTCCAGGTACGCCAGGATCGGCTTGGCGGCGATCAGCAGCAGCGGGCTGGCCAGCAAAAGGCCCAGCGTAGCCAGCAAGCTGATGCGATCAGCCGGCTCGGCTTTGGACGGTGCTGCGTCCGCGCCGTGGCCCAGCCAGAACAGACTGGTACCGGCACGGCTCAGCGCAACCAGGGTCAGCAAGCCGCCGATCAGCACCACCGGCCACAGACTCCAGGCCTGCCAACCCGGCTCGGCCGCGCGCAGCAGCGACATCTTGCCGAGGAAGCCGGAGAACGGCGGCAGCCCGGCGATGGAGATGGATGCGAAGAAGAACATGCAGCCCAGCAACAGCGGCTGACGCAGTACACGCTCCTGCTGCAGATCACCGTCTGCGCTGTCACGCTGGGCGACCACCAGGCCGGCGAGCAGGAACAGCGCACCGCTGATCAGCGTGCTGTGCAGCATGTAGTAGAGCGCAGCACTCAGCGCCGCGGCATTGCCAATGGCGAAGCCGGCCAACAGGGTACCCACCGAAACCACCACCAGATAAGCCAGCAGCGCCTGCAGCTGACGTGCACCCAGGGCACCAATGACGCCAAAGGCGATGGTCGGCAACGCCAGCCACCAGAGCAACTCATGGCCGAGATGGGCCAGCGGCCCGGCCTGTTCGCCAAACACCAGGGTGAAAACGCGGACGATGGCGTAGAAACCGACCTTGGTCATGATGGCGAACAAGGCGGCCACCGAAGCGGGCGCCGCGGCGTAGGCGCGCGGCAGCCAGAAGCACAGCGGCAACACGGCGGCCTTGAGGCCGAAAACGATCAGCAGCAGGTAGGCGGCGGCCTTGATCAGCGGCGCATCGGCAACATCAACGCTGGCTACGCGCGCGGCCAGGTCCGGCATGTTCAGAGTCCCGGTCAGACCGTATAGCAGGCTGACGCCGATCAGGAAGAACGATGAGCCCAGCAGGTTGAGCACCACGTAATGCACGCCGGCTCTGACCTGATTGGCGCGGTTGCCGTGCAGCAACAGCGCATAGGAAGAAATCAGCAGAACCTCGAAGAACACGAACAGGTTGAACAGGTCCGCAGTCAGGAAGGCACCGTTGATGCCCAGCAGCTGGAACTGGAACAACGCATGGAAGTTTGGCCCGCGCTCGTCGTCGCCACGGCAGGCGTAGATCAGCGCCAGGCTGGCCAACAGCGCAGTAACCAATAGCAGTGCCGCGTTGAAGCGGTCGAGCAGCAGCATGATGCCGAACGGCGCCGTCCAGTTGCCAAGGGCGTAAACCTGCAGCTGCCCTGCCCCGGCCAGCGTCACCAGATATATCCCCACTGGCAGCAGCGCCAGGCAGCCCACCAGGGAAATGCCTCGTCTGATCTCGCGCGACCAACCGTGACCGACCAGCAGCAGCGCGCCGAAGAACAGCGGCAGAAGAATGGGGAGGATGATGGCGTGACTCATGCGCGCGGCTCCTCGCCATCGACGTGATCGGTTTTCAGCTCACCCAGCCCGCGCAGGGCCAGCACCACGACGAATGCGGTCATGGCAAAGCCGATGACGATCGCGGTCAGCACCAGCGCCTGCGGCAGCGGATCACCGTACTCGGCGCTCTTGCCGATCACCGCTGGCACGCCGGTACCGAGACGGCCCATGGCGAAGATGAACAGGTTGACCGCGTAGGAGATCAGGGTCAGCCCCATCACCACCGGGAAGATCCGTGCCCGCAGCAACAGATAGACGCCGCTGGCAGTCAGCACCCCGAGGGTGATTGCGAATACTGCCTCCATATCAGATGACCTCCTTGCACGACTCGTCCTGACTGACATGGCCGATGTTGGAAAGAATCAGCAGGGTCGCGCCGACGACAGCCAGGTACACCCCGAGATCGAAGAGGATCGCGGTCGCCAGTTCGATTTCGCCGACCAGCGGAATATGGAAATGGCCGAACGCCGAGGTCAGGAACGGCGAGCCGAACGCCCAGCTGCCGAGACCGGTCAGCCCGGCGATCAGCACGCCCCAGCCGGCAGTGGCGTGATAGCTGAACCTCAGGCGCTGCTGGGTCCAGATCACGCCGTGCGAGATGTACTGCAGGATCAACGCCACCGAGGTGATCAGACCGGCGATGAAGCCGCCGCCCGGCAGGTTGTGACCACGCAGGAAGATGAACGCCGAAATCAGCAGCGCCATCGGCAGCATGGCGCGCGCCAGGTTGTCGAGGATCATCGGATGAGCATCGGTCGACCACGGCCGACCGTTCTTGTCGTGGGTCGTATGCGGCAGGCGCAGACCATGCAGCAGTGCATAGATGCCGATGGCAGCGATGGCCAGCACGGTGATCTCGCCTAGGGTATCGAAGCCGCGGAAATCCACCAGGATGACGTTGACCACATTGGTACCGCCACCGCCGGAGACGCTGTTCTCGAGGAAGAACGACGAGATGCTCTGATAAGGACGGGTGAGCACGGCGTAGGTCAGCATCGCCACCATGGTACCGCTGCCCAGCGCCAGGACCAGGTCGCGCAAACCGCGCAGGCTGCTGGACTCGGCCGGGGTGCGGTCGTTCATGAAGTACAGAATGAGTATCAGCAAGATGATGGTCACCACCTCCACCGACAGCTGGGTCAGCGCCAGATCCGGAGCGGAGAAGCGGGCGAAGGCCAGGGCCACCATCAGGCCGGCGGCGCTGAGGATTATCAGGGCCACCAGGCGGCGACGATGAAAGACCACGGTGAGCACTGCGGTCACCATCAGAATCAGCATGCCGGTGACGGTCAGCGGATCGATCGGCGTCATGGCCACGCTGCCGGTCAGCTGTTCCAGCGGCGACAGAGCGAACACCACTAGAGTCAGGGCACTGCCAAGCATCCAGGCCAGGTAGCGCTGCAGCGAGCCACTTTCCAGCAATTTGGTGATGCGCACAGCCAGGCGGGTCGAGTAACGCACCACCTGATCGAAGGCGTCCTTGGCGTCCAGATTCGGTAAACCTTCATACCAACGGAACAGTGGCTTGCGACAGGCATAAACGAGAATCCCGCCGAACAGGGCGATGAAGCTCATCATCAGTGGCAGATTGAAGCCGTGCCAGATGGCCAGGCTGTACTCGGGCAATTCGCCGCCCAGCGTCGAAGCGGCAGCGGCGGCGAGCAGCGGCGCCACCGTGTAGGCCGGCACCACGCCCACCAGCAGGCAGAGGAATACCAGCACCTCCACCGGTACCTTCATGTAACGCGGCGGTTCGTGCGGCGGGTATTTGGGCAGATCGACCGGCTTGCCGTTGAAGAACACGTCGTGGATGAAACGCAGCGAATAGGCCACCGAAAACACGCCAGCCAGGGTCGCGGCTGCGGGAATCACCCAGTTGAAACCGCCCAGCAGGTGCTGGTGCAGGGTTTCGGTGAAGAACATTTCCTTGCTCAGGAAGCCGTTGAGCAACGGCACACCTGCCATGGCCGACGCGGCCACCATCGCCAGCACCGCCGTATGCGGCATGTACTTCCACAGCCCGTTGATGAGCCGCATGTCGCGGCTACCGGTTTCGTGATCGATGATGCCGGCGGCCATGAACAGCGAGGCCTTGAAGGTGGCGTGGTTGATGATATGGAACACCGCCGCCACCGCGGCCAGGCGGGTATCCAGGCCGAACAGCAGGGTGATCAGGCCCAGGTGGCTGATGGTCGAATAAGCCAGCAGGCCCTTGAGGTCATGCTGGAACAGCGCCATGCACGCGCCCACCAGCAGCGTGGCCAGACCGGTCAGGCTGACCATGTAGAACCACCACTCGGAACCGGCCAGTGCCGGGTACAGACGCGCCAGCAGGAATACCCCGGCCTTGACCATGGTCGCCGAGTGCAGATAGGCCGATACCGGCGTTGGCGCAGCCATGGCGTGCGGCAGCCAGAAGTGGAACGGGAACTGCGCCGACTTGGTGAACACGCCCAGCAGCACCAGCACCAGCGCCACCGGATACAGCTCATGCGCACGGATGGCATAACCGGCGGCCAGCACCTGCGACAGCTCGAAGCTACCGGCGATATGGCCGATCAGGAGGATGCCAGCGAGCAGTGCCAGGCCACCGCCGCCGGTGATCGCCAGCGCCATGCGCGCGCCTTTGCGCGCCTCGGAACGCGAACCCCAGAAGCCGATCAACAGGAACGACGACAGGCTGGTCAGCTCCCAGAACATCAGCATCAGCAGCAGGTTTTCCGACAGCACCACACCGAGCATGGCGCCCATGAACAGCAGCAGAAAGGCGAAGAAACGCCCCATCGGCTCGGTCTTGGCCAGGTAATAGCGGGCGTAGAGGATGACCAGCAGACCGATGCCAAGAATCAGCAAGGCGAACAGGAAGCCGAGGCCATCGAGGCGCAGGCTGAGATTCAGGCCCAGATGCGGCAGCCACTCCAGCTTGACCCGCAGCACCTCACCGGCGAACACCGCTGACTGATGATTGAACAGCAGCACCAGCGCCACCACGGGCGCAAGAGCCGCGGCCGCGGCGCAGGCCGAGCGTCCAAGCCGCTCGGCAAGCACCGGCAGAAACAAGCCCAGAAATGGCAAGGCGACAATCAGCGCAAGCGCCATCGAAAAAACCCCTTTATGCAGGCACGTCAGGTCGGGCGACCCAAATAAAAACTGGAGTCGTAACCCACTGACGGTGATATTCCATGCACCACAACGGATCAGCTAAGTCGTTGTCGGCACAAGCATAACGGCCGATTATCCATAACTATCAAGGCAACGTCATGTATTGAATTATCGTTAAACACACTTGGTTACACGCGTGTCGATGCAAGGATGCCGACGACCGCTCAGCACTATAGCCGGACACAAAAAAGCCGGAGCAGCCTTGACTGCTCCGGCTTGTCTACAACGATCAGTGAGTGACGCGGCTGGTACCGTTGACGGTCATGATGCGCACGCGCTCGCCGACACGGAACACCTGGTTCGGCTCGACTTCCTGCACGTAGGCACGCATGGTACCGTCGTCCTCACGCACGGTGATCTCCACACCCTGGGTGCGAGTGAAGCCCTCCTCGGCTGCCGCCCCAAGCAGGCCACCGGCGACGGCACCGACCACGGCCATCACCGCGCTGCCGCGCCCACCACCCAGGCCGCTGCCGCCAATACCGCCAACCACGGCACCGGCGCCAGCGCCGACCGGAGTCTTGGTGCCTTCGATCTTGACCGGACGCAACGACTCGATGGTGCCCATGCGTACCGTTTGCACCGCCCGGGCCTCGTCGCGGCTGTAGGTGTCGCCGGTCAGGCTGGACTGGCAACCGCCAAGGGCCAGCAGCGCGGCCAGCGAGGTGATGAGCAGAGTAGGTTTACGCATAGCAATTCCTCCAGAGGTATCTTGATCCATTAGACGCCGGGGGCGCGCAACTGTCACGACTGCGCATTAACAATTGTTATGTCTGACAGACCGAGTTCAGCTAGGTTCGCCCAGTCAGGAGCGGGCAAGGCGCCACAGCCTTGCGATATCCGTGGCGCGTGCCTGCAGCTCGCCTGCCGCGCCGGCCATCGCCTGCTCCAGCGACAGCGGCCCCGGCGCCAGGCTGAACGCGGCCTCGATGCCGGCCTCGTACAACGCCTGATAGTCGTCACCCAGGCTACCGGACAAGGCGATGACCGGCACCCCGGCCGCACGCGCCACGCGCGCCACACCGACGGGCGTCTTGCCGTGCAGGGTCTGGGCATCCATGCGCCCTTCCCCGGTGATCACCAGATCCGCATTCTCCATCGCAGCAGCAAGGCCGGACAGTTCGGCTACCAGCTCGATGCCGGGACGGAAGCTCGCCTTGAGAAAAGCACGCGCAGCGAAGCCGAGGCCACCTGCAGCGCCGACACCTGGAAACTCGGCGTGATCCTCGCCCAGCGTAGCGGCGGCGACCCGGGCGAAACGGCCGAGCGCGGTGTCAAGCTCGGCGACATGCTCGGGCGTTGCGCCCTTTTGCGGGCCGAACACGGCAGAAGCACCGCGTGGCCCGCACAAGGGATTATCGACATCGGCGGCGACCTCGATCTGCACCTTGAGCAGGCGCGCATCGAGGCGGCTCAGATCGAGCTGATCGAGATTCGCCAATGCCGCACCGCCTGGCGCCAGCTCATTCCCGCTGGTATCGAGAAAACGCATCCCCAGCGCCTGCAGCAGACCGAGGCCGGCATCATTAGTGGCGCTGCCGCCCAGGCCAAGAATGATGCGCGTGGCACCGGCATCCAGCGCCTCGCGGATCAGCTCACCTGTGCCAAAGCTACAGGCCAGGCGAGCGTCGCGCTGCTCGCGCGGCACCCAATGCAGGCCGCTGGCCGCCGCCATCTCGATCACCGCGGTACCCTGCCCCAGCCAGCCCCAATGCGCCTTGACCGGCGCGCCCATGGGGCCGCGCACTTCGTGCTCACGACGCTCGCCGCCGACGGCCGCCAACAGCGCATCGACCGTGCCCTCGCCGCCGTCGGCCATTGGCCGCAGCAGACATTCGGCTTCGGGAAACACCTGCTGCCAGCCGCGTGCGATGGCAGCGGCCACATCGGGCGCGCTGAGGCTCTCCTTGAAGGAGTCGGGAGCGATGACGATTTTCATGATAGGAACCTCGAAAGGAGGCAGGCGACCTTCTGGTCGCCTGTCGGTATAGCGGATTACAGCAGAACCAGGCTCAGCAGCCAGACGGCAGCCATACCGGCGATACCCTGAACCAGCGTCGCCATGGTCTGTGCACGATAAGCGGTGGCCACCCTCATGCGGCTGAACTGGGTTACCACCCAGAAGAAGCTATCGTTGGCGTGGGAAACGGTCATGGCACCGGCACCGATGGCCATCACGGTCAGCACGCGGCCCATCTCGCTGTCGAGGCCCAGGTTGCCCAGCAGCGGCGCGACCATCGCCGAGGTGGTCACCAGGGCAACAGTGGAAGAACCCTGCGCACTCTTCAGCGCGGCAGCTACCAGGAACGGCATGAACAGGCCGATGCCCAGCGCCGACAGGGTGTCGCCCAGGTAACCGGTCAAGGCGGTGGCCTTGAGGATGGCACCGAAGGCGCCACCGGCACCGGTGATCAGCAGGATCGGCGCAGCCTCTTTCAGGCCGTGGGCGACATGATCATGGAACTGCTGACGTTTGCCCTCGCCCTTGAGCAGCGAGCAGGCCAGCACCAGACCTACCAGCAGCGCAGCGACCGGCTGACCGAGGAAGCTCAGCACCTCGAACAGCGCGCCTTCGCCAAACGGCTTACTGGGGAAGGCCGCGATCGAGCCCAGGCAGATCAGCGCGATAGGCACGAAAATCGGCGAGAAGGCCTGCCAGGCGCTGGGCAGTTTGCCGTAGCGGGCACGCAGCGCATCGAAGTCGACGTTATCGGCGAGTAGCTCGCTCGGTGCCTCTTCCAGCAGTTCCTGGTCGTTCTGCTTGAGGAAACGATTGGCCCAGAACATACCGGCCACGGCGGTGACCGCTGCCACCAGCAGGCCAACCAGGATCACCAGGCCCAGGGAAGTTTCCAGGCCCAGGTTACCAGCCGCGGCGATCGGACCGGGGGTCGGCGGTACGAAGGTGTGGGTGGCGTACAGGCCGGTGGCCAGGGCCACGCTCATGGCCACCACGGAAACCTTCATGCGCGCGGCCAGGGCATTCTTCAGCGAATTGAGAATGACGTAGCCGGAGTCGCAGAACACTGGAATCGATACCAGGTAGCCGATGATCGACATGGTCAGCGTGGGAAAACGCTGGCCCAGCAGGCGAATCACCGTCTCGGCCATGGTGATTGCAGCGCCGCTACGCTCGAGGATGACTCCGATGATGGTGCCGAGCACGATGACGATGCCGATGTAACCGAGAATACCGCCGAAGCCGGCGGTCATCGTCTTGATGATTTCGCCGCTGGGCAGTTGGTAGGCGAAGCCGGCGATCAGTGCAGCGGCCAGCAACGCCAGGAAGGGGTGCAGTTTCAAACGGGTAGTGGACAGCACGATGAACGCGATCAGTGCTACCAGAATCAGGACCAGGCCCATGACCAGTCTCCTCGTTGTTGTTATGGCGGGCGCGTGGCCCGGATGTAAGTGCCGACAGGCGCAACATTGTGGCTCAGGCCACCCTGCCCTCGCCTTGTGCATCAGCACCAAATCAAACGAAGCAAGGCGCAGCAGGCTGTGCAATCGCACAAGGCTACCTGGCTTCGCTGGCTACCTGAGGGGAATTACCGGGTGCTCGGTTGAGCGGCCACTTCCGGCTCCAGCAATCCCAGCCCCAAGGATAGCTGCAGACGCTGATCCAGCCGGTTGAGATCCAGGCCACTGAGCTCGGCGATGCGCTCCAGGCGATAGCGAAGGGTATTGCGGTGAATACCCAGTTCCTGGGCGCAGGTCTGCACCTGGCCGTCATGCGCGCACCATGCCTCCAAAGTCGCCCGCAACGTGCCCTGCGGATCCTGCGCGAGAACCTGGCGCAGGGGCGCCAGCCAGCCCTGCAGGAGCCAGCTGTGGCGCTGGGCATAGAGCAGCGTCGGCAGGCGCAACTCGTCCAGCTGCAGCAGACGACGCTCGGGGAAACGCGCCTGGCCGTAGGCCTGCAGGTCACGCAGCACCAGACTGGCCTGGCGCAGCTCGGCAAGATCATGCAGGGGATCGCTGAGCGCCAGCGAGAGTATGCCCCACTCACGCTCGTCGGCCTGCTGCAGCCAGGCGCGATCATCGCGCGTGGCGCTGTAGGGCCTGCACCAAAGCAGCTCGTGGCGGCCGAGCGGCGCCACCAGGTGTTCGCTCTTGCCACCCAGGGACGCCAACAGACGCGCCTGGCGTGGTAGAGGATCGCCCTCACCATCGAGTTGCAGCAGGCACATCTGCCGCGGCCAGGTCAGCTGCAGCCCCAGGCGTTCGACATCGACCTCGAGACTGGACAGGCGCAGTTGCGGATCAAGCAACTGGCGCAACCAGGCCTCCTGCTGATGCCGCTGCCAGTGCCGCTCGGCCTGCAGGATGCGATGCTCGACCAGCATTTCCGCGGCCATGCGCACCAGTTCGGCATAGGGCCGCACGGTCTCGGGGTCGCCGGTGATACCAAGCACGCCGATCAGGCGCTCGGCATGTAGCAGGGGCAGGTTAACCCCGGGCCTGACGCCACGCAGGCAGGCCGCTGCCTGCGCATCGATCTCCACTACGCGACGGTTGGCCAGCACCAGCTGCGCGCCCTCGTGGCGGGTATGCAGGCGGCTGGGGTCGCCGCTGCCGATGATCATGCCCTGCGCATCCATCACATTGATGTTGTACGGCAGGATGGCCATGGCGCGGTCGACGATATGCTGCGCCAGGGTGGAGTCGAGTTCGAGCATCGGAAGCGGCCTCGCGAATGAGGCCGCCATTGTAGGCCGTTGGGCGGCACGATGCGCTGGCGAGCCCGAGCAATCCTCGGGCTGTACCAGAAGGTGGGTTACTCGGCGCCTGGCTGCGCGCTGCTGTCAGCGGCTTGGTCGGCCGCCGGCGCTTTCGCCTTGGCCTGGTTGCGGCGCATCTCCATACGCTGGCGCCTGGCCTGCTGCCGGGCATGCAACGCCTGCCCTGCCGTCACCACGCCCACGGGCTGGCCTTGCAGGTCCAGGCGCGGCGCGTTCTCGGTCATCGCAGACCAATAGCGTCCGCCGCGGCACCAGGCGGCAATGCCCAGCTTGAGCTGCTCGAGGCTGATGCCGAGCAACGACAGATGCTGCTCGGCATCCTTGAGAATGCCCTCTTTCAGCGGCACCTTCGGCGCAGGATTGACCGGGAAGGCCAGAGGGAAATGCTTCTGCAGCCGCCAGATCGCCTCGACGGCCGGATCCTGCTCACGCACCTTGGCTTTTTGCGGTTGCTTGCGCTTTTGCGGCTTGGCGCCTTCGCTCTTTGCCTGCTGTACCTGCTCTACCTGCTTTTTCTCGGCCCGCAGGCGGTCACGTAGCTCGGCTAGTTGTTCAAAACCCATCTTCGATTCACAGCATCCCGGTTGATTCGTGGCGCAAGGGTATCTTATGTGCTCGCTTCGCACAGCCCTATTGGCAATTGGCATGCTCGGCGGTAGGTGGCGGGCCGGCTGCCGAAGAGGTGTAGAGGGCCGCTGCCGGCAAAAAAAGCGGCTGCCAGGAGAGCGCGATCCGGAGGTTGTGATCTTTTTGCTCGTAGCGCGGAGGCGGGATTGGCGCGGCGCTGGAAACATCATCCGCTAATGGCCGGAAACGCCGGCCGTATGCGAAAACTATCGACGGACGGAAAGCAGTAATCCGTCTTCAATACACGCCTGCCAAGGCCAGCTGCCGCTGACTCCAGAATGGGGACAGCAGAACTGAGAAACTCAAACCAGTTACATCGGATTATTTGCAATCAGCGCAAGCGTGGCTCACTCGATGCGAGCGTCCATTGAGTATTTTCACAGCGAGGGCAGATTGCCTGCTGCTCAGCCTCGATAATTTGAGTATTGCCACAGCGGGTGCAGGCGTAAACGGTGCTTGATGGCACCCGTACGTAGGCCGGGCGGTATTCTTGAGGCAACACAGACAGCCCGGACTTGACGGCCTCTGCTGGGTAAAAATAAAGACTGACTTCACCGTCGGTCTCAAGAATGGCCAGCCGCACCTGACCAAGGTGCTCGACACCCTGCTGGCGAAGCTCCATGAAGAACTCGTCAGACGAGATCTTCAAACGCCTCAGGCTGTCCAGATCGTAGAGCCCTTCTCTGATGATCGTGACCGGCTCGCCCTCCATCCAAATCGAGAATCTCCTGCAGCGACTCATTGCCAGCACGGTCAGGCGATAAAGCAGCAGCAGCGAGGCGAAAACCATTGCGACCGGCAGAAGGGGCACGTCTTCGTAAAAGGAGACATCGCCTGCGGCCGAGCCAAGCGTCAGGATGACCACCAGTTCAAACAGCGACAACTGCCGAATGCCACGGCGACCGCTGACTTTGAGAAAAACGAAAACGACTATGAATGCGAAGAGGGCACGAAACGCGACTTCTCCCAGAAAAAGCAGGGGGAAATCATCCAGTAGCATGCGCTGCCAGTCGAACGCGGTCATCGATTAGTCCATGAGCGGCTTGTACCTTATAGACAAGCAAATCAGGCAAAGGGTCGCCTGCTAATCGGGCCACATAGACGGCTTGGGAAAAGGCAGCCCTCAGTGCGTAGCGGTGTTGTATAGCCGCCGGCTATGCGCGGCATGGAAAGCTGATGCCGACCATAGGCGACGACGAGGTTTGCGAGAGGCCGCTCATGGAAGATCGAGAAGAAGATCCCACCGATCTGCCTATTGGACCTGGCAGGCAGCCTCTTGCTCAGAAGTCCCGATGATGCCCGAGTTGGCGTCGGTGAGCCTGACTGATCGAACGATACGGACCCGTTACGGCAAGGCGCCGCCGAATATCCTGCACCTCGCGGCCTGACAAACGCGTCGAAGCCGTTCGCTTCGCTCTTTGGACCCTGCACTAGACCGGCGTGCTCACCACGCCGGTCTTTGCATCAAGGCGCCAGCCGCTCGCGAATCCACGCCTCGCCCTCGAAGCGATAGTTGAGCCGGTCATGCAGGCGGCTTGGCCTGCCCTGCCAGAACTCGATGCGATCGGGCAGCAGGCGATAGCCGCCCCAGTGCGGCGGGCAATTTGGCGCCTGGCCCTGGAAGCGTTTTTCGGTCTCGGCCAGCAGATTCTCCAGCTCCGCGCGATCACGAATCACCCTGCTCTGTGGCGAAGCCCAGGCGCCGATGCGGCTGCCCAGCGGGCGTACCTGGTAGTAACCATCGGATTCGGCGGCGGTGACGCGCTCAACACGGCCTTCGATACGCACCTGACGTTCCAGGCTAGGCCAGAAGAAAGTCATGGCGGCAAAGGGACGAGCCGCCAGCTGACGGCCCTTGGCGCTGTCGTAGTTGCTGAAGAAGGTGAAGCCTCGCTCGTCGACGCCCTTGAGCAGCAGCACGCGGCAATGAGGACGCCCCTGTTCGTCGACAGTGGCCAGGGTCATGGCGTTGGGTTCGACCGGCAATTGCTCGGTCTTGACCGCGTCATCGAACCACTGACGAAACAGGGCAAAAGGTTCCAGCGGGGCCTGGGCTTCGCTCAGGCCGTCGCGGGTGTAGTCGCGGCGCATATCGGCCAGGGTTTGGGTCATGGCAGCTCCTAAGGACAGGGCCAGAAACCAATCCGTCTGGTCGCCAGCCCTCGCAGTGTGGAAATGCCTGCAAGCTTACTCTTACTTGCCCGCTTTTCCTTGATCTGCGGCAGCTACCTTGGGCGCATCCTTCAGCTCTGCCTTGACCGGCTGGCTGTATTTGGCGATCAGGCCCTGCATGGTGTCACGCGAGGTCAGGAGGATTTCCACGCGGCGATTGAGCGCTCGACCAGCTGCGCTGTCATTGGCGGCGCGCGGCATGTCGGACCCCAGGCCCATGACCTGCAGGCGAGTCTGCTTGAGGCCGCTGAGACGGAAGATGGAGGTCACGGCACGTGCGCGCTGCTGGCTCAGGTCGCGGTTCAATGCAGCGTCACCACTGCTATCGGCATGGCCAAGAACAACTACGGCGATGTCTTCGTCGGTTTCCAGCAGCTTGGCTACGCGGGTGATCGGACCCAGGCTGGCAGGCAGGAGCATGTGCGGACGGTCCGGGTTGAAGGAACCCTGCACCGGCGCCGTCACCACCAACAGATTTTCCCGACGCTCGAACTCGAACTTGCTGTCCTTGACCGCTTCGCGCAGCTTCGGCTCATATTCGTCAAGCCAGGCGCGGGTCACCTGGGGCGCAGGCATCGCCGCCGGCTTGGCGACTTCCTTCTTTTCCGAGCCGGCACAGCCCGCGATCAGCAGGCAGCAGGTAAAAGCAAAAATCTTGTTGGCACGCATGTAGCCCCCGTGATTACGCAAATCTAATGGTCAGTTCGTTATGGTTGGTACTGAACGGCTGGCGCAAGTGTAGCCGTTTCAATCAGATACAGTCCGCAACCTGACGTGCAAGTTTCTGTGCGCGGGGGTCCATCAAGACGAACGGTCCTAAATTGTTGGTTACGAAGCCGAATGCCACGTCCCTTTGCGGATCGGCAAAGCCACTGGAGCCTCCGGCACCCGGGTGGCCGAAGGCTTTCGCGCCCATGCCGTAGGTGGCGTTGGCCACCTCGGTCTGATCGAGCATGCAGCCCAGACCAAAACGCGTGCGTGTCAGCAGGGTCTTGTCGTCACCGACGCTGTGCTCACGGGTCATTTCGCCCAGCAGCTCGGCATCGAGCAGGCTGCCGTCGAGCAGGCCGGCATAGAAGCCCGCCAGGCTGCGCGCGTTGCCATGACCGTTGGCGGCTGGTTGCTGCATGCGTCGCCACTCCGGTTTGTTGGTGCTGGTCATGATCGACGGTGGGTTGGTGAACGAGCGCGTGCTCATGGCGCTGGCGTCGCTCATCATCACCTTGAGTAGGCGCTGCGCGGCGGCATCGCCGAGATTGCCCTTGCCGCGGGCGATATGGGCGACGCGGTCGAATTCGCTGTCGTCCAGGCCCACATGGAAATCCAGGCCCAACGGCCTGGCGATGCGCGCGGCGATGCTCTCGCCCGGGCCGCGTCCTTCGATCCGGCGAATCAGCTCACCGATCAGCCAGCCGTAGGTGATGGGCGCGTAGCCATGGCCCTCGCCCAGCGGCCACCAGGGCTGTTCGGCCGCCAGCGCGTCGGTCATGGTCTGCCAGTCGTACAGTGCCTCGGCGGGCAAGGTCTGGCGCAGGGCCGGCAAGCCGGCCTGATGACAGAGCAGGTGGCGCACCTTAATGCGCTCCTTGCCGGCGGCGGCGAATTCGGGCCAGTAACGCGCCACCGGGGCATCCAGGTCGAGCTTGCCCTCGCCTACCAGCTGCAGGGCCACGACCGCGGCGAAGGGTTTGGTGCAAGAGAACAGGTTGGCAATGGTATCGCCGTGCCAGGTCTGCTGGCCGTCCTTGTCCATCACCCCGGCCCACAGGTCGATCACGGTTTCACCGCCGACCTTCACGCACAGGGCCGCGCCCCGCTCCTGCGCGTCGTCGAACAGTGCGGCGAATGCGTCTCTCACCGCCTCGAAGCGCAAGTCGAAATAGCCCTGAATCTGCACGCTGTCCTCCCGTTTCGCTGCCTGGCCAAAGCTGCCGATGATGGCAGCCGCCTATCATGCAATGTTCTGAAACTTCATAAAATAGCGATGTTCGATTGGTTTTTCCTATTCTGAAAAAAAGCGCGGCCTGATATGACCGATACGCCCTGCAGCCCTGTCAGCCGGTAAAGGCCGGCCACAGGCAAGTGCGTGATTATCAGGCCGCCTTGGCTTCGACGCTCGGAACAGGAGAAACGAGTGCTCTACCTACTGTCCCTGATCGCCTTGGCTGCAGTTGCGGCGCCCGGTCTGACGCGCCTGCTGGGCGCTCGTACGGGCTGGCTGCTGATGCTGGCACCGCTGGTGACCTTCATCTGGTTCGTTCAACAGATTCCGCTGATTGCCGGTGGCGAGGCCGTCGTGCAGAGCATGAGCTGGATTCCGGCACTGGGTATCAACCTCAGCCTGCGCCTGGATGGCCTCTCATTGCTGTTCGCCCTGTTGATAAGCGGCATCGGCAGCCTGATCGTTCTGTACGCTGGCAGCTACCTGTCCAGCCACGCGCACCTCGGCCGCTTCCACGCCTATCTGTTGGTGTTCATGCTGGCGATGCTCGGCCTGGTGCTGGCCGACGATCTGGTGGCGATGTTCGTGTTCTGGGAGCTGACCAGTATCGCCTCCTTCCTGTTGATCAGCTTCCAACATGAAAAGGCCGTCTCGCGCCGGGCGGCGCTGCAGGCGCTGCTGATCACTGGAGGCGGTGGGCTGGCGCTGCTGGCAGGCCTGATCCTGCTCGGCGGCGCCACGGGTAACTGGCAGTTTTCCAGCCTCAGCGCCGAACAGATCGAAGGCCATGTACTGCTGCCGGCGATCATTGCCCTGGTGCTACTCGGCTGCTTCACCAAATCGGCACAGGTGCCCTTTCACCTGTGGCTGCCCAACGCGATGAATGCTCCGACGCCAGTGTCCGCCTACCTGCACTCGGCGACCATGGTCAAAGCCGGCATCTACCTGCTGGCCCGCCTGAACCCGGTGCTTGGCGGCTCCATCGGCTGGGGCACCCTGCTGATTACCTTTGGCGCTGCAACGGCGGTGCTCGGCGCCTTCCTCGCCTTCCGCCAGACCGATCTCAAGCGCCTGCTGGCCTACACCACGGTCACCGTACTCGGTCAGTTGACCATGCTGATCGGCACCAACACCAGCTACGGTCTGCAGGCGTTCGTGCTCTATCTGGTGGCGCACTCTCTTTATAAAGGTGCGCTGTTCATGGCCGTCGGCGCCATCGATCATGCAACCGGGACCCGCGAGTTGGCGCGCCTCGGGGGTTTGATCCGCTTCATGCCGCTGACCGGCGCAGCCGTGGCGCTGGCGGCGTTCTCCAACGCCGGCCTGCCGCCGTTCTTCGGCTTCATTGCCAAGGAGTTCAAGTACAGCGGCCTGATCGAGATGGGTCATATCGGCTGGGCGGTGACCCTGGTGATGATCCTCACCAATGCGCTGCTGTTCGCCGCTGCCGGCCTGGTGTTCCTGCAGACCTTCCTTGGCAAGCGTGGCGACTATCCGCGCGCGCCTCATGAGGTCGGTCTGCCGATGTGGCTGGGGCCGATGCTGCTGGCCGTCGGAGGCTTCCTGCTCGGCGCCTGGAATGCCTGGCCGGAAACCTGGCTGGTGAACAACGCGGTGCAAGCCGTGGCCCGCGGCCCGGTGGATGTGAACCTTTATCTGTGGGGCGGGATCACCCCGGCACTGCTGGCCAGCTTGCTGACCGTATCGCTGGGGGTACTGTTCTATGTGATGCGCGACCGCGTGCGGCATCTACTGGACAGCGCCAACGCGGCCTGGAACGTCAGCGGTGACCTGATCTGGGATCGCCTGCTCAAGCACGTCTTCCACCTCGCCGGGCTGCTCGCCGCGCGCTTCCAGCACGGCTCGCTGCGCCAGCATCTGGTGCTGTTGGCGCTGGCGGTCGGCGGCCTGCTCGCGGTCGGCCTGTTGCCAGCGCTGCCCCAGTTGCTGCAAGGCAGCTACAGCCCGATATCGCCGCTGGGGTTGGCCGGCTGCCTGCTGGCGCTGGCCGGTGGCGTAGCGGCGGCGTTCCTGCCTGGTCGCCTGACCTTGCTGGCGGCGCTCGGCGCCTGCGGATTGGGTCTGGCGCTGGTGTTCGTCTCGGTCAATGCGCCGGACGTGGCGATGACTCAGCTGATGGTGGAAACCCTCACCCTGATTTTCCTTGCCCTGGTATTTCGCAAGATGCCCACGGTGCCGGCCAGCGGAGCCCGCGCGCCCTGGAAGCGCCGTCTGCATGCCGGCGTGGCGATCCTCTTCGGTCTCAGCGTGACCGGCGCCCTGCTGCTCGCGGTGAGCCTGCCGCTGCCGGGGGAAATCGCCCAGTGGTATCAGGCCAACAGCCTGCCGGGAGGGCATGGCCACAATGTGGTCAACGTGATTCTGGTGGACTTCCGCGCCTTCGATACCCTCGGCGAAATTCTCGTGGTCGCGCTCTCCGCCCTTGCCGCAGCCAGCCTGCTTGGCAGTGGCCGACGCTTCGGCAACGAGCACGGCGGTGAAGATGCCTTCACCTCGCCGCTGCTGCGCCAGGGCCTGCGCCCGCTGGCCTGGCTGATGCTGGCGGCCTCGCTGCTGCTGCTGTGGCGCGGGCACAACCTGCCGGGCGGCGGTTTCATCGGCGGACTGGTGGCGGCCTGCGGCCTGATCCTGCTGGTGCTGACCTATGGCCACGGGCAGATTCGCCGTGTGCTGCCGGTGGCGCCCGCGCAACTGATCGGCATCGGCCTGGGCTGCGCGGCAGGCGCCGGCATCCTCGGGCTGATCGCCGGCAGTGCCTTTCTCACCGGTCTCTGGACCTTCCCCGGCGGGCTGCCGCTGGGCACGCCTTTGCTCTTCGATATCGGCGTTTTCCTCACCGTGTTCGGCTCCGCCCTGCACATGATCGACAAGCTCACGGGAGTTCGCCACTGATGGAATGGCTCGCTGCAATCACGACCGGAGGCCTGGCAGGTCTGGGCCTGTGGATGCTTCTGGACCGCAACCTCAAGCGTGTCGTGCTGGGTGTGGTGGTATTGGGTAACGCAATCAACCTGGGTGTTCTCACCGCCGGGCGCTTCTTCGGCGAGCGTCCAGCCTTCGTCGAGGCCGGCAATACGGTCGACGCCGCCAACCCACTACCGCAGGCGCTGGTGCTGACAGCGATCGTCATCGGTTTCAGTCTGTTCATCTTCGCCCTGGCGCTGCTCAAGCGCACCCGCGAATTGCATGGCGACAAGACCACCGACTCGGTCAGCTCGATCACCGAGCAACCGGCGCCGGACTGGCACGACAGCGAGCATGAAAGCGACGGTGTGGAGGCTCGCCGATGAACCACGCGTTACTCGTTGCACCGATCCTCGTTCCGCTGTGCAGCCTGCTGCTGGCGATCATCCTGCGTCGCCACCTGCTGGCTGTACGTGTGCTCAGCCTGAGCGGTGCCGCCCTGCTGCTGGTAGTGGGCCTGGCGCTGGTCTGGCAGGCCGCGCAGGGCGTGGTGCTGACTGGTCAGGTCGGCGGTTGGCAGGCACCGTTCGGCATCAGCCTGGTGATCGACCGGCTGTCGGCTGTGATGATCGCCATCAGCGCCGTGGTCGCCTTGGTGACCTTGCTCTATGGCGTTGCCAAGGACAACGACAGCAAGGTCGGCCGTGACTTCCACCTGTTCATCCAGGGCCTGCTGACCGGCATCTGCGGCGCCTTTATCACCGCCGATATCTTCAACCTCTACGTCTGGTTCGAGGTGCTGCTGATTGCCTGCTTCGCCCTGATGGCCCTCGGCGGTGGCAGCCGCCGGCTGGCCGGCAGCATGACCTACGTGGCGCTTAACCTGTTCGCCACGCTGATCTTCCTGCTCGCCGCCGGCCTGGTCTACGGCGCCAGCGGCACGCTGAACATGGGTGAACTGGCGGTGATCATGCGCAGCGGCGAAGCGCCGCCCGGCGTCACCCCGGCGCTGCTGCTGATGTTGCTGTCGTTCTCCATCAAGGCGGCGCTGTTCCCGGTGTTCGGCTGGCTGCCGGCCACCTACCACGTGGCCCTCACCGCCGTGTCAGCAATGTTCGCCGGGCTGCTGACCAAGGTCGGCGTATATGCGCTGATCCGCCTGGTGACCCTGCTCTGGCCGGAATACGGCCTACCCCATCAACTGCTACTGTGGGTCGCCTGCGCCACCATGCTGGTGGGCGTGCTCGGCGCGGCGGCGCAGACCGAGGTGCGCCGCATCCTGTCGTTCCATATCGTCAGCCAGGTCGGCTACATGATCCTCGGCCTGGCGCTGGCCACGCCGTTGGCGCTGGCTGGTGCAGTGTTCTACCTGATCCACCATATCGTGGTGAAGGCCAACCTGTTCTTCATCGGCGGTCTGGCGGCGCGCATTTGCGGCTCCGAACGGCTGGCCGACATGGGTGGGCTGTACAAGCGCATGCCTTGGCTGGCGCTGCTGTTCGCCATTCCGGCCCTTTCGCTGGCGGGCATCCCGCCGTTGTCCGGTTTCTGGGCGAAGTTCCTGCTGGTCAAGGCCAGCCTGGATGCCGCGGCCTGGTGGGCGGCCGGCATCGCCCTGCTGACCGGCGTGTTCACACTGCTGTCGATGAACAAGATCTGGAACGAGGCTTTCCTCAAGCCTCATCCACAGGGTGAGGAGGCGCTGCAAGTGGTCACCGGCATGCGTCCGGCCTGGCTGGGCATGAGCGCCCTGGCGGTGATGACCGTGCTGATCGGCCTGGGCGCCGGCCCGCTAATCGACTACGCCGTGGCGGCCGCCGCGCAGCTCGCCGATCCGCAGGCCTATCTGCAACCTTTCGCCAGCGCAGGAGGTGCCTGATGTTGTTTCTCATCCATCTGCTGGCCAGCGCCGTACTGGCCTGGAGCCTCGGCGCCGGCCATCTGGGCGGCGGCCTGCTGGCCTTCGCCCTGCTCTACCTGCTGGTGCGCCTGCTGGGCGTGGCAGTGGCGCGCCTGCGCCGTTACGCACGCAGCCTGGAGCATGGCATCAGCTTCTGCCTGTGGTTCATCGCCCAGGTGTTTCTCGCCACCTATCACGTCGCCACCCTGGTGCTGGCGCGTCGGGTCGACGTAGAGCCGGCGATACTGGCCTACCCGGTCACGCGACGCGAGGTGGGCAAAGTGACGCTGCTCGGTACCCTGCTGACCCTGACCCCCGGCACTCTGGCCCTGGATTACGACCCGGAGCAGGGCTTGCTCTATATCCACGCCCTCGATGCGCGCCGCCGCGAGGACGTGACCGACATTCTCATCGAGCTGGAACGTCGCCTGCTGGCCTGGTTCGACGCAGGCCAAGCAGAAGGAGTAACGCCATGACCCTGCACCTTGCCGGCGCCGCCTGGGTACTGCCCCTGGCTGCAGTCTTGCTCGCGCTGAGCGGTTTGATCAGCCTGTATCGCCTACTGCGCGGGCCGAGCCGACCGGATCGTGCGGTGGCGATCGATGCCCTGACCCTGCTGGCTGTCGCGGCCATGGCACTGCTGTGCCTGATGCGCGGCGAGGCATTGTTCGTCGACGTCGCGGTTTTGCTGGCGCTGGTGTCGTTTCTCGGCACGGCGGCTTTCGCCTTCCTGTTCGATGACGCTCACAGCCGGATGCCCGAAAAACGCGAGGAACGCCCATGAACGAGATCCAAGCATGGCTGGCCTCGCTGCTGGTGCTCAGCGGCGCGCTGATTTCCCTGCTCGGCGCGATTGGCGTGCTTCGCCTGCCCGATAGTTACAGCCGCATGCACGCGGCGAGCAAGGCCGGGGTTCTCGGTGCGGTTCTATTACTCGGCGCAGTAGCCCTGGCCAGCAGCGGCGAACTGGCCCTGGAGGCCTTTCTCGGCCTGCTGATTCTGCTGGCCAGCGCCCCGCTGGCTGCGCACGCCATCGCCCGCGCTGCTCACCGCGCCGGCATCCGGCCGACGCTGGGGCGTTTGGGTGATGAGCTGGAGCAGCGTAACAAGGGCGGCGAATAGGCCGCCTGACAGGCCGTTGAAAAACGTAGGCGAGGCAGGCAAGACAAGGAAAAAACGGCCGAAAAAGCGCAGTTTACGCGTTGTAAATGAGCATTTTGAGGCCGTTTTTGACGCAGTATTGCCAACGCAGATAGTTTTTCAACAGCCTGTTAATCGATCTGCCGGCGAAACGGCGGCAGAGCATTGAGGATGGCCTTGCCGTAACGCTGGGTAACCACGCGCCGGTCCAGCAGAGTGATGGTGCCGCGGTCGGCCTCGGTGCGCAGCAGACGACCGCAGGCCTGCACCAGGCGCAAGGAGGCGTCCGGCACGGCGATCTCCATGAATGGATTGCCGCCGCGCGCCTCGATCCATTCGGCCAGCGCCGCCTCCACCGGGTCGTCCGGCACGGCGAAGGGAATCTTGGCGATCACCACGTGCTCGCAGTAGGCGCCGGGCAAATCGACGCCCTCGGCGAAGCTGGCCAGGCCGAACAGCACGCTCTCCTCGCCGGAATCGACGCGCGCCTTGTGCTTGTTCAGGGTCTCCTGCTTGGACAGGTTGCCCTGGATGAACACGCGCTTGCGCCAGTCGCGGTCGAGGCCATCGAACACGTCCTGCATCTGCTTACGCGAGGAGAACAGCACCAGCGAGCCGCGGCTGCCGGCGACCAGGCCCGGCAGGTCACGGATGATCGCCGCGGTGTGCGCCGCGGCCTCGCGCGGATCGGCCTTCAGATCCGGCACGTGCAGCAGGCCGGCGTCGGCATGATGGAAGGGGCTCGGCACGATGGCGGTAACCGCCACCCTGGGCAACCCGGCGCGCATGCGATAGCGGTCGAAGGTGCCCAGCGCGGTCAGCGTGGCGGACGTCACTAGGCAGCCATGGGCGACGTTCCACAAATTGCGGCGCAGAGTCTCGGCGGCGAGGATAGGGCTGGCGTTGACCTCGATATCGAACAGCGCCCCGCTCTCGGCCAGGGTCAGCCAGCGCGCCATGGGCGGGCTCTCTTCCGGGTCTTCGGCGGTGAAGGCCAGCCACAGCTCCCAGTTGCCCTTGGCGCGTGCCATCAGGCTGCCGAACAGCGGATACCACTCCTCGGCCTGGTGACTGGCGATGCCCACGGCACCCTCGCCATCCATGGCCTTCTTGAGCAACTCGGTAACGCTGGTGAACAGGTCGTTGAGTTTGGAGAAGCCTTTCTTCAGCTCCAGCCCGAGTTCGGTCAGATGTTCCGGCACCACCCCACCGACGAAACGATGGCGCGGGCGCTCGCGTCCTTCCATATCCTCACCGGCCTTGAAGTCGGCGACCTCTTCACAGGCACTGAACATGAACTGCTGCTGGGTCTTCAGCTCGCGTGCCAGCTCCGGCACCTGTTCGATCAGGCGGCCTAGATCGCCAGGCAAGGGATTCTGCGCCAGCAGCTTGGTCAGGTTCTTGTCGATCTGCGTGAGCCAGTCGGCGGTCGAGCGCAGGCGGGTGAAATGGGCGAAATGGCCGATGGCCTTGTCCGGCAGATGGTGGCCTTCGTCGAACACATAGATGGTCTCGCGCGGGTCGGGCAGCACCGCCCCACCGCCGAGCGCCAGGTCGGCCAGCACCATGTCGTGGTTGGTGACGATCACGTCGACCTTGCCCATGCCTTCGCGTGCCTTATAGAAGGCGCATTGCTGGAAATTCGGGCAGTGGCGATTGGTGCACTGGCTGTGGTCGGTGGTCAGTTGCGCCCAGCGGCTGTCTTCCAGCTCCTGTGGCCAGCTGTCGCGATCACCGTCCCACTTGTTGCCAGCGAGCTTCTCGATCATCGCGGTGAACAGTTTCTGCCCCTGCTCGTCGACATCGATGCGAAAGCCTTCTTCCTCGAACAGCTGGGCGGTGGCGCTCTGCGCGGCGCCGTCCTGCAGCAGATGGTCGAGCTTGGACAGGCACAGGTAACGGCCACGGCCCTTGGCCAGGGCGAAGCTGAAATTCAGCCCGCTGTTACGCAGCAGATCCGGCAGATCCTTGTGCACGATCTGCTCCTGCAGCGCCACGGTGGCAGTGGCGATCACCAGACGCTTGCCCGCCGCCTTGGCGGTGGGGATGGTGGCCAGGCTGTAGGCCACCGTCTTGCCGGTACCGGTGCCCGCCTCCACCGCCACCACGGCGGGGTCGCCCAGGCGCTTGCCCTCGTCGTCGCTGCTGATGGTGCCGAGCACCTTGGCAATCTCGGCGATCATCAGGCGCTGGCCGTAACGCGGCTTGAGCGACTTGGCCTCGAGAAAGCGCGAGTAGGCGCCCTGGATCTGGGTCTTGAGTTCGGTACTGAGCATGGATTCTGAAACGAAAAAGGCTGGATAAATTTTCAGTATTCGCGGAGCGGCCGCTATCATAACGCGCCAATCGATCCGGCGCAGACTCGCATGCCAATCGAATGCCGCGAACTGCCAAACGGCCCACTGGAGACGCTACATGACACCCTACGCACCGCTTTACGCACTGCACCTGCTGGCCGCTGTCGCCTGGGTCGGCGGCATGTTCTTCGCCTGGATGATCTTGCGCCCAGCTACGGTCGAAACGCTGGAACCGCCCGCGCGCCTGCGCCTGTGGCTGAGCGTGTTCAAGCGCTTTTTCGTCTGGGTGTGGCTGGCGGTGCTGGTCCTGCCCCTGACCGGCGTCGGCATGCTGCACATGAGCTATAGCGGCTTCGACGCCGCACCGCGCTATGTGCACATCATGATGGGGCTGTACCTGGTGATGCTCGCCCTGTTCCTGCGCATTCAGGCGCTGCAACTGCCGGAGCTGCGGCGCGCCGTGGAGGCTGAAAACTGGCCAGCCGGCGGCGAGGTTCTGGGACGGATTCGCAGGGTGGTGGGCAGCAACCTGCTGATCGGTCTGGCGCTGATGACGCTGGTGGCCATGCGCCCTTCATTCTGATTGGCGAGGCTGCCTTCGCCTGCAGTGAGCGAACGAAGGCAGCAACCTTTAGAAGCGGAACACCTGCACGGCGCCGCTGCTACCTGCGGCACCTTCGCGCCCTGGCTGACCAGGCTTGCCATCGGCAGCGCCGTCCACGCCGTAGAGCAGGCAGCCCTTGGCCGCGCCGCCGCGGCCGGGGCGCCCCGCCGAACCCGCAACGCCACCTGCGCCACCATCGAGCAGCACCTGCATACGCTCGACCTCGACATAGTGCGGCACCTCCAGCGTCACCTGGCCGCCGGCAGCGCCGTCGTGGCCATCGGTGCCATCCTGCCCATCGTAGCCCGCGCTGGCCTGGCCCCAGGTGCAGCCACCCGGCTGGCCATGCGCGCCATCGAGCCCGGCATAACCCGGCGCGCCCTGGCCGCCGCGTACATCCAGCGTCAGCGATTCGAATTTCAGCTTGTGTAGCTTGAGGCTGATCTCACGCCCCGGTGTCGCCGGCCGCGTATAGGTACCGGCGGCGCCCTTGGCGCTGATCCAGGCGCCGGCACCGATATCGGCGTTCTCGACGACGAGACGCAGCGGCTGATCGCCCGGTGCCACGCCGATGCGAGCGTCGCGCCCCATCAGCAGCTCGCCGATGCGTAACTCGATCACCGTCGCCGGAATCATCAGAGTCGCCTGATCCGCCACTTCCAGCCGTTCGAGCTGCAGGCTGCTGCTGGCAACGGGCAGGCGCATCAGCGTATTGGACGGCACCTTGACCTGGGCATCTGCCAGCGCGGTACCGGCGCACAGACAGAGCAAAAACGCGAGATTACGCATGCGCAGCCTCCTCGATAGTCGCGGTAGTGACAGTAGCGGGCTGTTGCACGGTCTTCAGCGGATACAGATGGAAGATGCCGAACAGCAGCACCTGTATACGGTCCAGCCAGGGACTGGCGCGACCGGACAACAGGCCGGAGAACAGCCACAACTGCGCGCCATGCAGCAGCGCAAGGAAGGCCGCGAGCAGGTAGACCAATTGCTCGAATGGAGTTCCCAGACGTTTGGCCAACGCCGCCCCGAACACCAGCCAGAAGGCCAAGGCCAGCGCCTTGCCCATGATCAACAGTGCTTTCATCCCCGCCCTCATGCTCGGTTTTTCTAATAGCGCAGCACGTTAACCGGTCGCAGCGTGGACCACCAGAGCGAAGGATTATTTTCCATGACTTGGACGTATCGCCTTGCGAAAAAGCGGCGCAGTCAAACCGAATGACGCGGACTGCGCCGCCCTGCTTCAACGGGAAACGTGCAACTCCACACGGCGATTCTGCGCACGTCCGGCATCGCTGCCGTTGTCTGCCACCGGCTGGCTCTCACCCTGCCCTTCGCTACTGAGCTTGCCGGCGGGCACGCCCTGGGCGATGAGAAAGTCGGCAACACTGCGTGCGCGACGCTCGGACAAGCCCTGGTTGTAGGCATCGGAGCCGACGCTATCGGTATGCCCGACAACCCTGACCGCGACCAGGCTCGCGCCAGCCAGACGTGTGCTGACATCGGCGAGCAGGCGCTGAGCATCGGCAGTCAGCTCGGCCGAGTCGAAGGCGAACAGCACGTTACCCAGATCGCTGAGGACGATGACCTCATCCTCCATCTGCGGCTCCATCGCCGGCTCGGCCGCTACACTGGCCGGATAGTGCGGCAATGGACAGCCGTTATGACCTACCGCTGTACCTGCAGGCGTGCCGGGGCAGCGATCACGGCGGTCGAACACACCATCGCCATCCTCGTCACCGTCCTGCGCATAACAGATGATGGTGCCCAGCAGAGCGCCGGCTACCGCGCCGCCTGCTGCCCAGGTCGAACTCTCGATTGCACCGAGGCCGCCACCGGCCAAGGCTCCAATCGCACTGCACAGGGGCCAGTTCCCCTGGTTGAGCGGCGCGTCTCCCGTACTGGAAGTCGTGGCACAACCCGAAAGAACACTGCTGACCAGGAGAAAGGGTAAAACCCTCGAAAGCGCAATTCTCATGGCGGTGTCTCCTGTGATACCGGCATGTTGCCGGCATCACAGGAGTAAAGACGGCACCAGGGCTACACACAAGAAAAGGCCCGACCGATGGAGAACCGGCCGGGCCTTTGCGGTTGACGCCTTCGTGCAGCCAAGCGCCTTACGGCTGAGCTTCGACCTCGGCCTCTACGCGACGGTTGATCGCACGGCCATCGGCATTGGCGTTGTCGGCAACCGGGCGACTCTCGCCATAACCCACCGCCTGCACACGCCCGGACTCGACACCGTACTGGTTGACCAGAACGTCACGAACAGCGCTGGCGCGGCGCTCGGACAGGCCCTGGTTGTAGGCATCGCTACCCACGGAGTCGGTATGACCTTCAACCACGGTGCTGGTCTGCGGGTACTGTTTCATGAAGTCAGCCAGGGCTTTGATATCGCCATAGCTTTCCTGCTTGACCTGCGACTTGTCGAAATCGAACTTGACGTCCAGCTCGACGCGCACGGCTTCGGCTGGCTCGGCCACGGCGACTTCCTCGACCATCACGACTTCTTCTTCGACAACGGCAACCTGCTGAGCTTCGGCACCATGTACCCAGCAGTACGCGGCAGCCATACCGGCACCCACCAGCGCACCACCACCGGCCCAGGTAGAGCTTTCGATCGCCCCTAACGCTGCACCACCCACACCGCCTACCGCCGCGCAGGTGGGCCAGTCGGTTTTCTGCAGGCCGGCACAGCCGGTCAGCATGGTACTAGCCAGAATCAGGGGTACTGCGTTCCTTGTGATACTCATACTTTAGGTCTCCAATGTTCATCGGCCCATAACCGACTCAATAGTAGTAAAGACAGGAGTTGTACAATCCGCCAGCTATAGCAGCTTCTGCGGATAATTTTCTCTCACTCTAGGCCTGATCCCGACACCACGTTAGTCTTTGCAGACTTTTCGAGGAAGTTCGATGACCGCCAGCCTTAGCACCCGTACTCCACAGCAGGCCATTGCGGCACTGCTTGCCCGCTACACGCCCGAGAAACTGCTGTTGCTCGGGGCGAGCGAACTACCCGCAGTCAGCGCCTTTCACAGCGCCCATCCGCAGTGTCAGGTCACCACTGCACCTGCTGCCCCCCTGGCGCCCGAACTGGCCGCACAGCGTTTCGACCTGGCGATTCTGGTCGACTGTCTGGAGCACTTACCCAAACGCGATGGATTGCAGCTACTGGGTGGCATTCGCAACCTCAACGCCAGCCGGGTCGCCGTGTTGCTCGACCTCAAGGCAGCGGATTGGCAGGAAACCGACCTGTTCGCCCTGGCCATGCAGGCCAGTGAGCAGTTCCAGCGCGAGGGACAGACCCTGCATCTGTTCACCTATGATCTGCTCGATTACAAGCAAGTTCCCGACTGGTTGAACGCAAAGTTCTGGGCCAATCCACAAAATTTCGGCAAATACTGGTGGTAGAGCGATGAATCCACTCGATCCCAATTGCCCCTGCGGCAGTGGCAACCCGCTGAGTCAGTGCTGCGGCCACTATCACGCAGGCACCCACGCGCCCAGCGCGGAGCTGCTGATGCGCTCGCGCTACAGCGCCTATGTATTGGGCCTGGTGGACTATCTGGTGGCCACCACCCTGCCCCACCAGCAGCATGCGCTCGATCACGAGGCCATGGCTGCCTGGAGTGCGCAGAGCACCTGGCTCGGTCTTGAGGTGGAAGGCAGCGAGGTGTTCGGCGGCAAGCCCGAACATGCGCAGGTCGCCTTCGTCGCCCACTGGCACGACGAGCAGGGCGAACATCGTCACCGCGAATGCTCCGCCTTCGTTCAGGTGGATGGACGCTGGTATTTCCTCGATCCGACGGTGCCGCTGAAGGTCGGACGCAATGACCCCTGTCCCTGCCAGGGCGGACAGAAGTTCAAGAAGTGCTGCGCGCCTTACCTGAACGGCTGATTGGCGTTAATCGCGCTTTCTGCTTGAGTTGAATCGTCCTGCGGGGACGCTCAACAAGGAGAAAGTCATGCACAAGAAAAGTGGTATCGCTCTTATCCTGGCCAGCCTGCTGATTGGCTGCGCCAACCAGCCCGGCGGGCTGCAAGGGGAAACGCTGGATCTGGGGGACAGCCAGCGGGTCAGCCGTTTGTTCGCCTATCCGAACAACTGCAGCGTGATCTGCTATCGCGACTGGACGCTGGAGCAGACGGTGGAACATTACCTGCAGCAGAGCCTGACGCGTGATGGCTACCCTCAGGCCAGCGTGCAGGTCACGCGCAACGGGGATCGCGTGCACGCCCACTTCACGGGCACACCGGCCGAGTACGGCAAACCCCTGCTGCAATTGCTCGATACCGGCGAGCTGGCCTATCAGGGCGCCACTCAACTCAATCGTGACGGCAAGTGGCAGTACAACTGGTACTTCTTCCTGCCATTGGGCATGGCACTGGAGAACCGCAAGAGCGTCGAGTTGCTGCACTTCCCGCCGGATTATTCACTGACCCAGGCCCAGGATTACCTGCGTTCGAGTACCACCGACCGCTGGGCCGCCTTGCTCAGCTACAACGGCATCGCACCCGAGCAGACGCCGGCCTACCAGATCATCGTAGACATCGCCCCCATCGCCGCTCCGGCCAGTGCTGGCGGCGCTCTGGAAGGCGTATATGGCTACTTCAACAAGTATCAGCAGCGCATGGTCAGCGAACTCAGTGCTGGTTCGGACAAAGCCAGCCTGCCGATGGTCGCTTTCGGCAGCCCGGTGCGCAGCTGGATCAAGCAACAGTACGGCGTAAATCTTCCGGTGTTGGGCCTGGGGCGGATCGATGCTGGGGCCGGACGGCAGGTTTCCGTACTCGGCGCCAATCATCCGAGCTATATCTGGTATGCCGCCGACCCGGCAAACAACAAGGGCAGCGAGGATGCCGCCAACGCGGCGGGGATCAAGGTCATGGAGCAGGACCTGAGCGCGGCCTGCTGGCAGGCCGGCATGGGCCAGCAGCCGACGCGCGATGCAGCGCAGATGCTCAGTAGCTGCACCCAGAAATGGCAGGTGACGGAGACGCAGCAAACCTGCGAACTGTTTTTCATCAGCGTGCGCAACCTCAAACCCGAGGAGGCGCAAGCCAAGTGCAAGGCGGGCTAGCCGCGCTCAACACAGAAACGCCGTGGCTGAATGTGCAGCTCACGGCGTCGCCAGCGGTCATTCCTGCAGTTTCAGATGCGAGGTGTCCGGGGCCGGTGCCGGAATCGCGGACTTGGCCTGCCCCATATCGCTGCCCACCGGCGCCAGGCTGAATTGCGACAGGTCTACCGGCGGAGCTGCAGCGTCGGGTCTGGCGTCCTGCAGATCACTGCCTACCGGAGCGATGCCGAAATCCGGCGCATCCACCTCGCTGAACGCCGCCATGTATTCATCACGCGGCGCGACCTGCAGCCGCCCGGGCCTGGTCGCAACTGGCGCAGCCACCGGAGCAGGCATCGGCTCGGCTGGTGGCGGGGGCGCGAGTTCGACCTCCTCGATCAGCATGTCCATATCGACGACCTCGACACGCGCACCGGCCCGTTCGAGGGTCGTACGATATTTCTCCGCGGCAGTGGCGTCGAGGTTGTTCTTGATCACGATGCGGCGCCCGGAGAACAACTGGGCGATACGCTGGGCATCGGCCTGGAACAGCTTGGCCAGATTGGCCTTGACCAGTTCTGGCTGGGCTCCCGGCACCAGTTGCCCGGAGAAGGCGATCTCGTAGCGACTCATGGTCACACTCCTGTCCTATTCGCCGCTCAGTATGGCGCAGGTTCTCTTGCCCCGACACTGCAGGCTTCTCTTCCATGCCATCACGAACACCTACTGTAGAAAATTACGACATTGTCACCCTGAAAATAATACTTGCTCACCCGTTGCAGCCGAGCGCTTGCTTGTTACACTGGGCTGCAATGGGGGTATGAAATGTTTTCTCAGGCGCAAATGATAAGAATTATCAGCCTATTGATGTTTTTCGGCCTGCTTTCAGGCCTGACAGGATGTTCCACCTGGATGACAGGTGACTTCAAGGACCCGGACGTCCAACTCATCAAAGTTGATGTGATCAAGGCACGGCTGCTCGAACAGGAGTTCAGCCTGCGCTTTCGGATCGATAATCCCAATGGCGTCAGCCTGCCGGTGCGCGGGCTGAACTACAACGTTCATCTCAATGGCATCCAGCTTGCCGAAGGCCACTCCAATGAGTGGTTCACCGTGCCCGCCCATGGCCATCACACCTTCGACGTGCCGGTACGCACCAACCTATGGCGCCACGTGCGGCAGATCGTCAAGGCGCTGGAAAAACCCGACGAACCGATTCGCTACAGCCTCAAGGGCCAAGTAAAAACCGGCATGTTGTTTGGTCGCAGCGTGCACATGGCGCGCAATGGAGAGATAATTCCCGGCGATTTCATCTCCGAATAACCAGCGTGAGTAACACCATGAGCAACCAACCCCACATCCACGGCCCCGACTGCAACCATGACCACGATCATCACGATCACGGCCATGTACACGGTCCGCACTGCAACCACGGCCATCAGGAGCCGGTACGCAACGCGCTGAAGGATGTCGGCCGCAACGATCCATGCCCTTGCGGCAGCCAGAAAAAATTCAAGAAGTGCCACGGCGCCTGAACCGCGCATGGATGCCATGGCCCTCATCCTGCTATTGACCGGCCTGCTGCTGATCGCAGCCCTGGCGGCTTATGCCTGGCACCTTTGGCGCCGTGTATGGGCCAACCAGCGCGCTCGCGACGAAGCGCAGCAGGAGCGCCAGCAGCGCCTCGGTGGCGATCTGAACATCCTCACCAGCAGCCTGCTCGACGAGCAAGTGCCGCTGATAGAAGGTGCCATTCGCATCAAGGTGCTGCTCGACAACTACGACAGCAGCCTGAGCAATGACGGCCGCTGCCAGGTGTTCCACCTGCTCTACGAAGCCACCGCCGACGTGCCCACCCACGCGGCCTGGAAAGCCTTGGACAAGGCAGAGCGACGCCGCTTCGAAAAGCGCTTCAACGAGCTGGAACTGCAGCACAAGGCCGCCGCACGCATCGCCGCGCGCTGGTTGCTGGACGAGGGGCTCAACGGGTCTCGGGCAAACGCCTGAGGCCTCTTGCCAGGCTCCATTAGCCTCTTTACCTTGGCGCCTTTGTGGCCGGTTGCTATGCGATCGGCCTAGCCTGTTCGCACACCAAGGAAATTCGCCATGCGCACGCTGGCCTGCCTGACTCTCGCTGCTTCCCTGACCGGCCTTGCCGGCTGCCAGTCCCTGCTCAACAGCCGTTATGCCGATAGCGTGCCGCCCACCCGCGGCGTCGAGCGCATTCAGGGCGTGGCCGAGAGCGCATCGGTGCGACGCAACGCCCTTGGCATGCCGCTGATCGAGTCAGGCACCTTCCACGACGCCCTGTTCGCCCTGGGTTATGTGCATGCCGGTGACCGCCTCAGCCAGATGGTCGGCATGCGCCTGTTGGCCCAGGGCCGCCTGGCGGAAATGGCTGGCCCCGGCGTGCTGGAAATGGACCGTTTCATGCGTGCGGTGAACCTCAGGAAGAGTGCGGAAATTCTCTATGCCGACGCCTCGCCGCGCCTGAAACGCTTCTTCGAAGTCTATGCGCGCGGCGTCAACGCTTACATGTTCCGCTACCGTGATCGCCTGCCGATGGACCTGGCCGAATCCGGCTACCGCCCCGAATACTGGAAGCCCGAGGATTCGGTGCTGCTGTTCTGTCTGCTCAACTTCGGCCTGGCGGTGAATCTGCAGGAAGAGATCGCCGCGCTGACCATGGCCCAGCAGGTGGGTGCCGACAAACTGCCCTGGTTGCTGCCGATCTACCCGGACGAACCGCTGCCCTTCGCCGAGGCGGAGAAACTCGCAGGTCTCGACCTCAAAGGACAGTTGCCAGGTCTGCAAGCGATCTCCCGAACAGCGGCGCAGATCGCCGAGCAGCACATGCTCGGCGTCGCCGCCTCGAACAACTGGGCCATCGCGCCGCAACGAACCCGCGGCGGCAAGAGCCTGCTGGCCAACGACACCCACCTGCCGCTGAGCATGCCCTCGTTGTGGAATTTCGTGCAGATCCGTTCGCCCAAGTACCAGGCCGCAGGCGTGTCCCTCGCGGGCGTACCGGCCGTGGTCGCCGGCTACAACGGCAAGCTCGCCTGGGGCATGACCATGGTCATGGGTGACAATCAGGACATCTATCTCGAACGCATTCGCCGCGAAGGCAGCCGCCTGATGTACCAGGCGGATGGCAAGTGGCTGCCGGTCGCCGAACGCCAGGAAACCTTCTTCATCCGCGGCCAGCGACCGGTCCGCGAGACGCTGTACGAGACCCGCAACGGCCCACTGCTCAACTCGGTGCTCGGCGAGCGCAAACATATGCTGCAACCTCTGCCATTGCAGAGCGGTTATGGCCTGGCGCTGAAAACCACTCAGCTCGAGCGTGATAACAGCCTCGACGCCTTCTTCGACCTGTCCCGTGCGCAGTCGGTGGACCAGGCCTTCGAGGCGGCACGGGAGATCCGCGCCATGCCGCTGAACATCGTCTTCGCCGATGCCCAGCACATCGGCTGGCAGGTCACCGGTCGCTACCCCAATCGCCGTGAAGGCCGCGGCCTGCTGCCCTCCCCTGGCTGGGACGAGCGCTACGCCTGGGACGGCTTCGCCGACCCGATGCTGCATCCTTACGATCAGGACCCACCGCAAGGCTGGCTGGGTACCGCCAACGAACGCAGCGTGCCGCCGGGCTACGGCATGCAGCTGTCGAGCTCCTGGTATTACCCGGAGCGTGCCGAGCGTATCGCCGAACTGGCCGGCAACGGCCGGCACGACGGACGCAGCATGATCGCCATGCAATACGACCAGACCTCGCCCTTCGTCGCCAAGCTGCAGGCCATGTTCAACGATCCGGCCATGCACGACTCGCTGCGCCAGGCCATCGCGGCGCTGCCGGCCGGTCAGCGCGAGCGTGCAGACGAAGCCCTGAAGCGCCTGCTCGCCTTCGACGGCAAGCTCTCCGCCAGCTCGGCCGATGCAGCCATCTACGGCGCCTTCCTGCATGAAAGCGCGCGGCATATCTTCCTCGACGAGCTGGGCCCGGAAAACAGCCCGGCCTGGCAGGCGTTGGTGCAAACCGCCAACACCTCCTACTCGGCCCTGGCCGACCATCTGCTTGGTCGCGCCGACAGCCCGTTCTGGAACGACATCCGCACCCCCGAACAGGAAGACAAACCGACTATCCTGGCACGCAGCCTGGCCGCCAGCATCGAACTGCTGGAAAGCCGCCTGGGCACGGAGCGACGCAACTGGCAATGGGGCAAGCTGCATACCTATGAGTGGGTGACCGACACCACTCGCATGGCGCCCTACATGAGCGCCAGCCAGCGCACCAGCATAAACGCCTTGAAAGGCTACCTGGACCGCGGCCCCTATCCGGCTGGCGGTGACCACAGCACGCTGAACGTTTCGGCCTACGCCTGGGGCCAGGACTTCAATACCTTCCTGATCCCGGCGATGCGCATCGTGGTGGATTTCGCCGCCGACGAGCCGTTGGTCGGCGTCAACAGCTCGGGCCAGTCCGGCAACCCGGCCAGCCCGCACTATGCCGACGGCATCGACTCATGGCTCAAGGGCGGCTACATGAGCTTTCCGTTCAAGTCGGAAAACCTGGACAAGGTCTATGGCAACCAGCGCCTGCTGCTGATGCCGGCCAAATGACGACCGTTCGTCGGGGTGCTCTGAACCATTTCTGCGGCCCCCGACTCTGAGTAATCGACTTACTCCATAGATCATCGTTTTAAGGCGCCTCTGGCGCCTTTTCTTTTGCCTGCAAAAAAGATGGCATTTCTACATCACGAAATGAACTTTCTCGCCAGAGCAGGTTCAGAACCTATGCATCGATTGAAATGCTCCCCTGGCGCCTCTGGCGCCTATTTTTTTGCCTGCAGTTTTCCCGCCTTAAATCGCCACGGGTAAATGGTTGCTAGGCCAGCAGATTGCGGTCGAAGACGAACACCTCGGCCGCCAAGGGGCGATGCTCCAGCAGATTTTGTGGCCGCCCCATCTTCGGGTAGTTCTTCTCGCCGGTCTCGCCGATCCAGCCCTGGGTCTTCATCCGTTCCAGCCGTCCGCGCAAGGTGGTGTGCTGTACCGGCTCGCCCAGGCAGGCCTGGAAGGCCCCAAGTGCTTCGGTCACGGTAAAGCGCGGCGCCAGCAGATACAGCGGCAGCGAGCTGTAAACCGACTTGCCTCGCAGACGCTCGGCCGCCAGCCGCACCAGTTGCGCGTGGTCGAATGGCAATGCCTGCTGCCCGGAAGTGACGGCGGCCAACTCGACGAACTCCAGGTTTTCATCCTGCGGCACGACGTCAGGCGCTAGCAGTGCCAGGTAGCAGGTGCTCAGCGACCAGCCACGCGGATCACGCACGCCGTTGCCCACCGTGGTCACCTGCTCCAGATACTGCGGTTGCAGGCGCGCCTTGTCCGCCAGGGCACGAGCAGCGGCAGCATCCAGGCTGGCATCGGCGCAACGACCGTTGACCAGCACCCCCGGCAGCGCCCATTGCCCCATAAAGGGTTCGCGCTGGCGGCGCAGCAGCAGCACCTGCAATCTGCCCTCTTCGCTTAGACGCAAGGCGACGATATCCACCCCGGCCAGCACTTCCACTGCACTCATCCTTCCATTCACCTCCGCCATGGACTTATTTCATCTTGACCAATAATTCGCCTTCTTTCACGTATGAATTGGTAAAAACGCTTGACTACATATTTCATCAGATGAAATATGTAGTCACCCAAGCGCAGTAAGGAGGCGCACCATGAAGATCGCCAGCTTCGACGTCGACGCCCAGAAAGGCTTCACGCCACTTTGTCCCAACGAGCTGCCAGTTCCCGAGGGGGACGTCATCGTCCCCGCGCTCAACCAACTGGCAGAGCGCGCTCAGTTGCGCGTCGGCAGCAAGGATGCCCACAGCCCGCAAGCCGCCTGGGTGGTGCCGGACCACGCACAGATGCTGCAAGCGCTGCCGCTGGCCAATGCCGATCTGACCTGGGTCAGCCATTGCGTCCCCGGCACACCTGGCTTCGAACTGCTCGACGGCTTGCCTGCACCACTGGACTATGACTACTTCGTGTGGAAGGGCGTGGAGCCCGACCTACATCCTTACGGCGCCTGCTACCACGACCTAGCCGAGAAGCGCAGCACGGGCGTGATCGAATTTCTTCGGCAAAATGGCGTCGACCTTGTATTGGTCGGCGGCCTGGCGCTGGACTACTGCGTCAAGACCACCGCCCTGCAACTGCGCCGCGCCGGCTTCGAGGTAATCGTGTATCTACCGGCCTGCCGAGCCATCGCCAGCGAAACCGCCGAAACTGCCTGTATCGCCATGGGCGAGCACGGCATCACACTTGCCGCCAGCCTGGAACAGCTGGACAGCGTCATAGCCAAGGAGAACCTGCGATGAGCGAGAGCATCTTCGCCGACCGCACCGTGCAAAACCTGCTGGATACCGATTTCTACAAGCTGACCATGATGCAGGCGGTGCTGCACAACTACCCCAACGCCGAGGTGGAATGGGAGTTTCGTTGCCGCAGCAGCGAGGATCTGACGCCTTACCTGGCAGAGATTCGCTACCAGATCGAACGCCTGAGCGAGCTCAGCCTGAGCGTCGATCAGCTCGCCTTCCTCGAAAGCATCCCCTTCATCACGCCGGACTTCATTCGCTTTCTCAGCCTGTTCCGCTTCAACCTGCGCTATGTGCACACCAGCATCGAAGACGGTCAGTTGAACATCCGCCTGCGCGGCCCCTGGTTGCACGTGATCCTCTTCGAGGTGCCGCTGCTGGCCATCGTCAGCGAGGTGCGCAATCGCTATCGCTACCGCGAGGTGCTGCTGGAGCAAGCCGCCGAACGCCTGTACGAGAAGCTCGACTGGCTCAAGGCCGAGGCTTCGCCGAGCGAGTTGGCAGGCTTTCAGCTCGCCGACTTCGGTACCCGCCGGCGTTTCTCCTACCGTGTGCAGGAACAGGCGGTGCATATCCTCAAGCGCGATTTCCCCGGGCGCTTCGTCGGCACCAGCAATGTGCACCTGGCGCGTGAGTTCGACCTCAAGCCCATCGGCACCATGGCCCACGAGTGGTTGATGGCGCACCAGCAGCTAGGCCCGCGCCTGATCGACAGCCAGATCGCCGCGCTCGACTGCTGGGTGCGCGAGTACCGTGGCCTGCTCGGCATCGCCCTGACGGACTGCATCACCATGGATGCCTTCCTCGCCGACTTCGACCTGTACTTCGCCAAGCTGTTCGACGGCCTGCGCCACGACTCCGGCGACCCGCTGGTGTGGGCGGAAAAAGCCATCGCCCACTACGAGAAACTGGGCATCGACCCGAAGAGCAAGACCCTGGTGTTCTCCGACGGCCTCGACCTGCCCAAGTCGCTACGGCTCTACCGTGCACTTTCCGGGCGAATCCACGTAAGCTTTGGGGTCGGAACCAACCTGACCTGCGACATCCCCGGCGTCGAGCCGATGAACATCGTGATCAAGATGATCGCCTGCAACGGTCAGCCAGTGGCGAAGATTTCCGATACCCCCGGCAAGACCCAATGCCGCGACGAGAACTTCGTCCATTACCTGAAACACGTATTTCGCGTGAACCAGTGAGGAGCCAGACATGAGCAACCGCCAAGCCGAAATCGCCGCCGCCCTCGACGTGGTACCGCCATTCGCCGACGACGCTGCGCTGAGCGCCGAAATCGAGAGGCGCAAGACCTTCATCAAGAACACCCTCAAGCAGTCCGGCCTCAAGGTGCTGGTGCTGGGTATCAGCGGTGGCGTGGACTCGACCACCGCCGGGCGCCTGGCCCAGCTTTCGGTCGAAGAGCTGCGTGCCGAGACCGGCGACGCCGGCTATCGCTTCATTGCCGTGCGCCTGCCACACAACACCCAGCATGACGAACACGACGCTCAGGCCTCGCTGGACTTCATCGGCGCCGATGAGGTCAGCACCGTCAACATTGCCGACAGCGTCAACGGCCTGGCCCAACAGGTCAGCCACTTGCAACAGCTGAGCGAAGCCCGTCGCGACTTCGTGGTCGGCAACGTCAAGGCACGTATTCGCATGGTCGCCCAGTTCACCATCGCCAATGCCAGCAACGGCCTGGTGATCGGCACCGACCACGCCGCCGAGGCGGTGATGGGCTTCTTCACCAAGTTCGGCGACGGCGCCTGTGACCTTGCCCCGCTGTCGGGCCTGGTCAAGCACCAGGTGCGCGCCATCGCAGCGCACCTGGGCGCGCCCGAGCATCTGGTGAAGAAAACGCCCACCGCCGACCTTGAGGAACTACGCCCCGGCAAACCGGACGAGGAAGCCCACGGCGTGACCTACGCAGAGATCGACGCCTTCCTGCATGGTGAGAAAGTCAGCGACGAAGCCTACGCCACCATCGTGCGCACCTATGACGCCTCGCGTCACAAACGCGAGCTACCGCTGGCGCCCTGATCCATGCAGGCAAATAGAAGCCGGGCGTTGCCCTAATGCTGTTCACATAAGAAACGGTCGAGCGCGATTAGTCCCCTCGCCCCTTCGGGGAGAGGGTTAGGGAGAGGGGGAAACTGGCAGTTTCGCGGGATTTCGGCCCTCTCCCCCAACCCCTCTCCCATAAATGGGAGAGGGGAGTCAATGCCTACGACCTTAAGTGAACAGCATTAGGGCGTTGCCCGGCTTCTTCATCTTTGCAGCGGCTCAATGCGACTCGCCGGCGATGCGTTCTGCCGGTGAGGCACAGCGTTCGAACACCTCCCGCGGCCGACACTGGGCCACCGGCGCAGGTGGCGGCTGATCCGGCACCGTCGGCTCGCCCGGCTCCTGCGGTGGCACGGGTTTGCCGGGCTGATCGGGAACATCGGGCTGCGGCTGGCCCGGAATATCGCCAGCCCGAATCCCGCTGGAGATCAAGGTAAAAGCTGAAACGGACATGGTTCTACCCTCGTTGAATGGACTGCAGAGGGTAGAGTGCGCCGTCAGGCACTAATTCCAACTTTCATCGGGCAGGCTGGGCGTCGAAATGTACGGTGAGCGATACCAGCACCTGCGGCTCGCCGTCCTCGGCCTGGGCATGATTGTCGGCCCGGCCAAAGCCCAGCCATATCGGCTGCTCCTGCTTGATCGCCACTGCCGAATTCTGGTCGGCCGAACCCTCCAGTCCTGATAGCACCGACTCGGCCTCTTCACGCGACATGCCAAGGCGCAGCCGATCATCCAGCACGAAGCCCTCCAGTCCGGCGCGAGCAGGCACCTCCTGCAACCAGCCCAGATAGAGATCACCGGTGAAACGCGGCACCAGCCAGCAACGCACTTCACGTAAGCGGTCACCGGCGAACACCAGCATCAGGCTGTTGCCATACAGCAGGCCGCGGCGCTCGCCATGCAGCGGCAACTCCGCGCTGGGCTGGCCGAGGGTCATGGCAAAATCCGCTGGCGACGCCGTGGGCGCCAGGCCGAACACATTGCTCCCCGAATACACCTGCAGCTCGGCGCGAGCTGACAGACATGCAAGCAGCAGAGAGAAAAAGACGGTCCGCTTCAATATCGTGTTGATGGTCATGTTCCCTGACTCCGATTTTCGCTCATGAAAAAGCCGGGCTTTGCCCGGCTTCTGGTGTTCGCATGACTTGATCAGGCTTTCGGCAGGGTCACGCCGCGCTGTCCCTGATATTTGCCACCGCGGTCGCGGTAAGAAACCTCGCAGGCCTCGTCGGACTGCAGGAACAGCATCTGCGCCACGCCTTCGTTGGCGTAGATCTTCGCCGGCAGGTTGGTGGTGTTGGAGAATTCCAGAGTCACGTGGCCCTCCCACTCCGGCTCCAGCGGCGTGACGTTGACGATGATACCGCAACGCGCGTAGGTGCTCTTGCCCAGGCAGATGGTCAGCACGTCACGCGGAATGCGAAAGTACTCGACGGTACGGGCCAGGGCGAAGGAGTTCGGCGGGATGATGCAGACGTCGCTCTTGATGTCTACGAAGCTCTTCTCGTCGAAATTCTTCGGGTCGACGACAGCCGAGTGGATGTTGGTGAACACCTTGAATTCGTCGGCGCAGCGCACGTCGTAGCCGTAGCTGGACACACCGTAGGAAATCACCCGGCTGGCGTCGGCGCCACGCACCTGACGCTCTACGAACGGCTCGATCATGCCGTGTTCCTGGGCCATGCGGCGAATCCACTTGTCCGATTTGATGCTCATGGCGAGGTGTCCTGAGTGGGCGGTTACTGGAAAAGTGAGCGCATCTTACCGATGCCGGCGCCACGCTTCAAAGATTGCCGCCGCGCCCATCAATCATTATTTGCAAAAAAGCTGCATCGACTATTCGCACTCGACGATAAAAACACGTATGGTGTGCCCACTGTGCTGCATGTGTCACCGCGAATCGCTACTAGATGCCTAGATTTCGATCCAAACATCGTCCGACTCCTAGTACTCGTTGCACTCAGTCCCGGCCTGGGCTTTTCCAGGGCTGTTATTACTTTTGTTAGGAGACATCACATGTCCAATCGTCAGACTGGCACCGTTAAGTGGTTCAACGATGAGAAAGGCTACGGCTTCATCACCCCGCAATCCGGTGACGACCTCTTCGTTCACTTCAAAGCCATCCAGAGCGACGGTTTCAAAACCCTGAAGGAAGGCCAGCAGGTTTCCTTCGTGGCTACCCGTGGCCAGAAAGGCATGCAGGCTGAGGAAGTTCAGGTTATCTAACCTGCACTACCCTGCTTGAAAAGAGCCCCGCCTAGTGCGGGGCTTTTTTATGGCTGTTCGCACGCCCTGTAGGAGCGGATTTATCCGCGATTCGCGGCTGAAGCGGAATGCCGCCCAGCCGCTCCTACAGAAGCGGGATCGGAGCGGGCTTCGTCACGCCAGGACCGAGTCGCCTGCGCCCTCTCCCGCCCTTCGGGCACCCTCGGCTTTGGCTCCTGCGCCGCCCTACCTCCTGCATCCATGCAGTCGTCTCCCGCAAGCGGGAGAGGGTCATCAGAAAGCCGCTGCGCGGCTGCTGTTAATCCTCGCTGATCTCGATGCTCGGCATCGCCGGCTTACCCGCCAGGGCGATACGCGCGCCGACCTTGCGCGCCAGATCCTGATAGATCATGGCGATCTGGCTTTCCGGATCGGCAATGGTGGTGGGCTTGCCATCATCGGCCTGCATGCGGATGGCCATCGACAGCGGCAGGGAGGCCAACAGCTCGACGCCATATTGCGCAGCCAGCTTCTCGCCGCCGCCCTCACCGAACAGGTGCTCGGCGTGGCCGCAGTTGGAGCAGATGTGCACGGCCATGTTTTCCACCACACCCAGCACCGGGATGTGCACCTTGCGGAACATCTCCACGCCTTTCTTGGCATCGAGCAGGGCCAGGTCCTGCGGCGTGGTGACGATCACGCTGCCGGCCACCGGCACCTTCTGCGCCAGGGTCAACTGGATGTCACCAGTACCCGGCGGCATGTCCACCACTAGGTAATCGAGATCGTTCCAGGCGGTCTGGGTGATCAGTTGCAGCAAGGCGCCGCTGACCATCGGCCCGCGCCAGACCATCGGCGTGTTGTCGTCGGTGAGAAAAGCCATGGACATGACCTGCACGCCATGAGCTTCGAGCGGCACGAACCACTTCTGTTCGCGAACTTCCGGCCGCGTACCTTCGGCGATACCGAACATTATGCCTTGGCTGGGCCCATAGATATCGGCGTCGAGAATACCCACGCGCGCGCCCTCGCGGGCCAGCGCCAGCGCCAGGTTGGCCGCCGTGGTGGACTTGCCCACGCCGCCCTTGCCCGAGGCCACGGCGATCACGTTCTTCACCCCGGCCAGTGCCGGTACCTGAGCCTGACCCTGATGCGAGTCGATCACGCAATCGACCTGCACTCGCGCGCCGTCCACGCCCTCGAGGTTCTCCAGCGCCATCTGCAGCATCTGCGCCCAGCCGTTCTTGAACAAGCCGGCGGCGTAGCCCAACTCCAGACGTACGGCGACGCGCGCACCCTGGATGTCGACTTCACGCAGGCAGCCGGCGCTGACCGGATCCTGATCGAGATGGGGGTCGGTGAACTGACGCAGGCAGGCTTCGACCGCTTCGCGGGTGACGGCACTCATGCAAGAACTCCAGAAGACAGGCAGAAAAACAGGCCGTCATCATAACAGCAGCCTTCGCATGCAATGCAGCATGCGCTTTTCCTTGCCGCAGGTAGCTTGAAGCTTGTCGCTTCCCTTATAGTTGTCGACTTCCCTCGTTTTACCAGTGCAGCCGATCACCATGACCGAAGCCCGCAAGATTCTCGTTACCAGCGCCCTCCCCTATGCCAACGGCTCCATCCACCTCGGCCATATGCTCGAGTACGTGCAGACCGACATGTGGGTGCGCTACCAGAAACTGCGCGGCAATCAGGCGATCTACGTCTGCGCCGACGACGCCCACGGCTCGGCGATCATGCTGCGCGCCGAGAAGGAAGGCATCACCCCCGAACAACTGATCGATGGCGTGCGTGCCGAGCACATGGCCGACTTCGCCGACTTCGGCGTGGACTTCGACAACTACCACTCCACCCACTCGGAGGAGAACCGCGAGCTGTCGGCGTCCATCTACCTGGCGCTGCGCGACAAGGGCCATATCGCCACCCGCGCGGTGACCCAGTACTTCGATCCCGAGAAAGGCATGTTCCTCGCCGACCGCTTCATCAAGGGCACCTGCCCGAAGTGCGGCACCGAGGACCAGTACGGTGACAACTGCGAGAAATGCGGCGCCACCTATTCGCCGACCGAACTGAAGAACCCGCGCTCGGCCATCTCCGGCGCCGTGCCGGTGCTCAAGGAGTCGCAGCACTTCTTCTTCAAGCTGCCGGACTTCGAAGCCATGCTCAAGCAGTGGACGCGCTCCGGCGCGTTGCAGGAAGCGGTGGCCAACAAGATCGCCGAGTGGCTCGACGGCGGCCTGCAGGAGTGGGACATCAGCCGCGATGCGCCCTACTTCGGTTTCGAGATTCCCGGCGAGCCGGGCAAATACTTCTACGTCTGGCTGGACGCGCCGATCGGCTACATGGCCAGCTTCAAGAACCTCTGCAGCAAACGCCCGGAGCTGGACTTCGATGCATTCTGGGGCAAGGATTCCACCGCCGAGCTGTACCACTTCATCGGCAAGGACATCGTCAACTTCCACGCCCTGTTCTGGCCGGCGATGCTCGAAGGCGCCGGCTACCGCAAGCCGACCGCGGTCAACGTGCACGGCTACCTGACGGTGAACGGGCAGAAGATGTCCAAGTCGCGCGGCACCTTCATCAAGGCGCGCACCTATCTGGATCACCTGAACCCGGAATACCTGCGCTACTACTACGCCTCCAAGCTGGGCCGCGGCGTGGACGATCTCGACCTGAACCTCGAGGACTTCGTGCAGAAGGTCAACTCGGACTTGGTCGGCAAGGTGGTCAACATCGCCAGCCGCTGCGCCGGCTTCATCCACAAGGGCAACAATGGCCTGCTGGTCGCCGCCAACCCGGAGCCCGAGCTGTGGGACGCCTTCCAGGCCGCCGCGCCGAGCATCGCCGAGGCCTACGAAGCGCGCGATTTCTCCCGCGCCATGCGTGAAATCATGGCACTGGCCGACCGTGCCAACGCCTGGATCGCCGACAAGGCACCCTGGGCGCTGAACAAGGTCGAGGGCAAGCAGGCCGAGGTGCAGGAAATCTGCGCACTGGGCGTCAACCTGTTCCGTCAGCTGGTGATCATGCTCAAGCCGGTGCTGCCGAAACTGGCCAGTGACGCCGAAGCCTTCCTCAACGTAAAACCGCAAACTTGGGCAGACCTCGCGCTGCCGCTGGCCAACCACCAGTTGAACCCGTTCAACCCGCTGCTGACCCGCATCGAACAACCGAAGATCGAAGCCATGGTCGAAGCCTCCAAGGAAGACCTGGCCGCCGAAGCGCCCAAGCCACAAGGCAACGGAGAACTGAGCAAAGACCCGCTGGCCGCCGAGATCAACTTCGACGCCTTCGCCGCCGTCGACCTGCGCATTGCACTGATCGAAAAATGCGAGTTCGTCGAGGGCGCCGACAAACTGCTGCGCCTGTCACTGGATATCGGTGACGAAAAACGCAACGTGTTCTCCGGCATCAAGTCCGCCTACCCGGACCCGAGCAAGCTTGAAGGTCGCCTGACTCTGTACGTGGCCAACCTGGCACCGCGCAAGATGAAGTTCGGCGTCAGCGAAGGCATGGTCCTGGCTGCCGGCCCCGGTGGTGAGGAAATCTACCTGCTCAGCCCGGACAGCGGCGCCAAGCCGGGCCAACGCGTCAAATAAGCCAAACGCCAGGAGGCACGGATGAAGCCATGGATGGTAGTGACGCTGCTGGCCGCACTGGCCGGTTGCTCCGAGCAATCGGGAGCCCCGCTCGGTGGCGCCCTGCAAGGTGAACGCAACCAGGCTGGCAGCTACCTGGCCTATGAGCATCAAGTCGGCATAGAACTGGCCGCCGAGCAGATCGGCGAACGCATCGCCGCCACTCGCGAAGCCTGCCTGAGCGAACGTTTCGGCGCCTGCAGCCTGATCGCCGCACAGCAAAGTAGCGGCCATGCGCCGCGTGGCGACCTCACTCTGCGTATCGTGCCCGACGGGGTCGAGGCCATCACCGCCCTGGCCAGCGAGGGCGGTGAGCTGGTCAGCCGCAGCACTCGCGCCGAGGACCTGGCCCAGGCTGTGAGCGATAATCGTCGTCAGCACGAGCAACTGCTGCGCCAGCAACGGACCTTGCAGCAGTTCGAACAACGCGACGATCTGGCCGTGGCCGACCTGCTGGCGCTGGCCCGAGAGCAGGCAGCACTGGAGGTACAACTGCAGGCCATCGCCCAGGAGGCCGCCCAACAGCAACGGCGCCTGGATACCAACCTGCTGACCCTTAGCTTCAGCAGCCCCTACGAGCGCTCGCCCCTGGGGCGTATCGGCGAGGCCTTTTCGCGCCTAACCGACAACCTCGCAGAAGGTACTGCCAACCTGATCGAGTTCGTTGGCTACAGCCTGCCCTTCCTGATCGTGCTGTTCCCGGTAGCGCTCGGCCTGCGCAAGCTGTGGAGACGTCTGACCAGCCGTTGACCAAGGCGTGACGAAAGGTCGCCAACAGCAGGCAATTCGCCGCATCCGGCTTGTATGGCCAGGGCCGCTTCCCGATAATAGGCGCCCTTTTCCTAAGGCCTTTGTGCATTCGACGGCAAACCGATGACCGAACTCGTCCTGATCATGGTCAGCGCCATCCTGGTCAACAATTTCGTGCTGGTGCAGTTCCTCGGCCTGTGCCCGTTCATGGGCGTGTCGAAGAAGATCGAAACCGCGATCGGCCTGTCCCTGGCGACCACCTTCGTGCTGACCCTGGCGGCCATGTGCAGCTACCTGGTGCAGCAGTACGTGCTCAAGCCGCTGGACCTGGAATTCCTGCGTACCATCAGTTTCATCCTGGTGATCGCCGTGGTGGTGCAATTCACCGAGATGGTGGTGAACAAGACCAGCCCGCTGCTCTATCGCGTGCTGGGCATTTTCCTACCGCTGATCACCACCAACTGCATCGTCCTCGGCGTCGCCCTGCTCAACGCCAACAAGGCCGAATTCACCCTCATCACCGCCACCGTCAACGGCTTCGCTGCCGGCCTGGGCTTCTCCCTGGTACTGGTGCTGTTCGCCGCCATGCGTGAGCGCATCGCCATCGCCGACGTGCCGAAATCCTTTCAGGGCGCGGCCATCGGCATGATCACCGCCGGCCTGATGTCGCTGGCGTTCATGGGCTTCTCCGGGCTGATCAAGCTATGAGCCTGGTTTTGGTCGCCGTCCTCGCCCTGCTCACGCTGTGCCTGATCGCCGGCGCTATCCTCGGTTTCGCCGCCGTGCGCTTCAAGGTCGAGGGTGACCCCATCGCCGAGCAGATCAACGCCCTGCTGCCGCAGACCCAGTGCGGCCAGTGCGGTTATCCGGGCTGCAAGCCCTACGCCGAGGCCATCGCCGGCGGCGACAAGATCAACAAGTGCCCACCCGGCGGCGAGGCGACCATCCAGGCCTTGGCCGACCTGTTGGATGTCGAGCCCGAGCCGCTGGACGCGGTGGAAGGCGAGAAGCCGCAGATGGTCGCGTTTATCCGCGAAGCAGAGTGCATCGGCTGCACCAAGTGCATCCAGGCCTGCCCGGTGGACGCCATCGTCGGCGCCGCGCGGCAGATGCACACGGTGATCGTCAGCGAATGCACCGGCTGCGACCTGTGCGTCGAACCCTGCCCGGTGGACTGCATCGACATGATCGAAGTCGGCAGCAGCGTGCAGAGCTGGAAGTGGGACAAGCCGCTGGCACCCGGCCAGTTGATCGCCAGTGACCGGGAGCAGGCGGCATGACGGTGCAGGAAAAGTTCTGGGATATCCCGGGAGGTATCCATCCGGCCGAGCGCAAGGAGCTGTCCAACCGCACACCGATCCAGCAGGCCCCGCTGCCCAAGCGCCTGGTGTTGCCGCTCGGCCAGCATATTGGCGCAACCGCAGAGCCCTGTGTGGTGGTTGGCCAACGCGTACGCAAGGGCGAGAAGATCGCCAATACCAACGGCTTCGTCAGTGTGCCGTTGCATGCGCCGACTTCCGGCACCGTGGCCTTCATCGGTGAGCAGCCTTATCCCCATGCTTCCGGCATGCTGGCGCCGGCTGTCGTCATCGACAGCGACGGTCTGGATGAATGGATCGAGCTAACGCCGCCAGCCAACTACCGCAGCCTGGAAGCCAGCGAGCTGCTGACGCTGATCCGCGAGGCCGGCATCAACGGCCTGGGCGGCGCCGGTTTCCCCACGGCGGTGAAACTCACCGCACGGCCGACGCAGAAGATCCACACGCTGATCATCAACGGTACCGAATGCGAACCCTATATCACCGCTGATGACGTGCTGATGCGCGAGCGCGCCGGCGAGCTGGTTTCTGGCATCGATATCCTGATGCAGCTGATCCAGCCCGAGCAGGTGCTGATCGGTATCGAGGACAACAAGCCCGAGGCCATCGCCGCCGTACGTGCTGCCTGCGCCGGCCGCGACTACCAGGTGCGGGTGTTCCCGACCAAGTACCCATCCGGCGGCGAGAAACAGCTGATCCAGATCCTCACCGGCGTCGAGGTGCCCAGCGGCGGCCTGCCGGCTGATATCGGCATCCTTTGCCAGAACGTCGGCACTTGCGTGGCCATTCACGACGCCGTGCTGCTGGGCAAGCCGCTGATCTCGCGTATCACCACGCTGACCGGCGAGGCGCTGGCGCGTCCGGGCAATGTCGAGGCGCTGCTCGGCACGCCGGTGGGCGAATTACTGGCCTTCGCCGGGCTGGACATCAGCACACTCAATCGCCTGGTCATGGGCGGGCCGATGATGGGCTTTACCCTGCCCAGCCTCGACGTGCCGCTGATCAAGACCAGCAACTGCCTGCTGGCCAGCACCGCCGCGGAACTGCCACCACCACCGCCGGCCATGCCCTGCATCCGCTGCGGCGAATGCGCCGAGGCGTGCCCGGCAAGTCTGCTGCCGCAGCAACTGCACTTCTTCGCCCTAGGCCAGGAGCACGAACAGCTCAAGGCGCACAACCTGTTCGACTGCATCGAGTGCGGCGCCTGCGCCTACGTCTGCCCATCGAGCATTCCACTGGTGCAGTACTACCGCGTGGCTAAGGCGGAAATTCGTGAGCTGGAGCAAAAACAGCTCAAGGCCGAGCACTCCAAACAGCGCTTCGAGCAACGCCAGGAACGCTTGCGCCGCGCCGAGGAACAGAAGGAAGCCGAGCGCAAGGCGCGCGCGGAAAAAGCCGCCCGCGCCAAGGCAGCACAAGCCGAAGCCCCGCCTGCTGCCGCAGCTGCGCCGGCCGATGAAGCGCTGAAGAAACTCAAGATCGAAGCCAGCATGGCCCAGGTCGCGCTGAAGAAAGCCGAGAAACAGCTGGCCGCCCACGACACGCCGGAGCTGCAGGCGCAGGTCGCCGAGCTGCGTTCAGCAACCGAAGCCGCGCAGAAAGCCCTGGCCGATGCCCAGGCGACAGCACCAGCTCCCGCACCCAAACCGGCCGGCGACGAAGCGCTGAAGAAAGCGAAGATCGAAGCGGCCATGCTCAAGGCTCAATTGCGCAAGCTGGAAAAAATCGAAACTCCGGACGAGGAGCAACAAACCGAGATCACCCGAGTGCGCCAGCAGCTTGAAGCCGCCGAAAAGGCCCTGGCCGATCTGCAACAACAGGCGCCTGTGCCGACTGCCAAACCCGCCGGTGACGAAGCGCTGAAGAAGGCCAAGATCGAAGCCACCATGCTCAAGGCTCAATTGCGCAAGCTGGAAAAGGTCGATAACCCGGACGACGAGCAGCAAGCCGAACTGGCCCGCGTGCGCCAGCAACTGGAGGCAGCCGAGAAAACTCTGACCGATCTACAAAACCAGGCGCCCGCGCCAGCCGCCAAACCCGTCGGCGACGATGCGCTGAAAAAGGCCAAGATCGAAGCCGCCATGCTCAAGGCCCAGCTGCGCAAGCTGGAGAAGATCGAAAACCCGGACGACGAGCAGCAAGCCGAACTGGCCCGCGTGCGCCAGCAACTGGAAGCAGCCGAGAAAACTCTGGCCGATCTACAAGACCAGGTGCCCGCGCCAGCCGCCAAACCCG
>NZ_DJSX01000040.1:0-47850 GCF_002439135.1 Pseudomonas sp. UBA6323
GCGGCTCGCTGGTCAACGATGGCTTCCTGTCCGCTTTCGACAGTCCGGAAGAGCTTTCCTGGCAGGTTCGTCACGACGACAACTTCGCCGGCATGGGCATTCCGGGCCTGACCCTGATGAACCGCTACACCAGCGGCTCCAATATCCATGCTGGCGGCCGTACCGATGCCGAAGAGTGGAGCCGTGAGACCGAGCTGGCCTACACCATTCAGGAAGGCACGCTGAAGAACCTGAACGTGCGCTGGCGTAACTCCGACGTCCGCCGCGACGTTGGCCAGGATCTGCACGAGAACCGTCTGATCATCAACTATCCGCTGTCGATTCTGTAATACCGGACGCTTCACTACGTCCTATTGACTCCTGTGTGTTAACGGCACTTTAGGCCCGTCCTCGTGACGGGCTTTTTTTGCCTACGAACCCAACGCGCCACTTCACGGGACGCCAGCATTCGCGCCCGGCACGCCCAGCCTCAGCGCAAGCGCCCGACCATCTGCGCCAGCACCGTCAGCACGTCCTGCCCCAATTTTTGCGAGCGCGCGCCATTCCAGCCGTTGCGTGGCTGCGGGCTGTCATCGTGGTCCTTGAACGGCATCTCGATGGTGAACGACAGGCAATCGAAGGTTTCGCCCACCGCGTTGCAGGCCAAGGTCAGGTTGGCCTGCCCTGGCTCATCGCGCGGGTAGCCGAAGCGGGTCTGAAACTCAGCGCCGATGCCGACCAGGCGGCTGCGGAAGTCCTCTTCCAATGCAGCCAGGCGCGGGGTGTAGCCGGGATTGCCTTCGCAGCCGGCGGTGAACACATGAGGGATTTCCTCATCGCCATGGATATCGAGAAACAGGTCGACGCCGATGCGCTGCATATGCTGCAGCACGAACAACACTTCCGGGCTGCGCTCGGAGCTGGCCGACTGCCAGGCGCGATTGAGGTCCTGCCCGGCATAGTTGGTACGCAGATGACCACGATAGGCGCCGTCCGGATTCATGTTCGGCACCAGGTAGAAATCGGCCTCGGCCAGCAACGCAGCGACCTCGGCATCCTGCGGATTCTGCAGCCGCTCGATCAGTCCTTCCATGAACCACTCGGCCATATGCTCGCCGGGGTGCTGCTGGGCGATGATCCACAGCTTGCGCGCAGCGCCTGCCTGGCCGCCAATACGCAGCAGCTGGATATCGCGCCCCTCCAGGCTTCTGCCACTGGCCACCAACTCGGAGCCGCGCTCCAGCGCCCTAGCGATCAGCCGTTCGTGTCGCGCTCGCGGGTAAGGTTCGAAGTAGGCAAAGCGCACGCTCTGGTGCTCGGCCTGCAGCTCGAATCGCAGTTGCCCGTCCTCGAACCGGGTCGGCACGCGAAACCAGTCCTGCTGGTCGTAACTGGCCACGGCCTGGTAGCCGTCCCAGGCGCGGTTATAGGCCGATTGTCCGGCATTGGTCAGGTTGAAGCCGTAACGCTGGCCTGGCTGCAGGCCATCGACCTGAAAGTGAAACCACTGGAAGTGGTGACTGCTAAGGTCCGGCCGCATGGCCAGCAGCACGCGCTGCGGGTCACTGGTGTCGATGACCTGGATATTGCCGCTGTCGAAATCCGCACTGATCTTCATGGCTGCCTCTTGAGCGAAATCAGCGCTCAGGATTGCAGCTCATCGCGCGAGTGTGAAGTCGGCACTGCACGGAGGGTTCAGAGCGAACTAAGGTGAGCGGGGCAGGCCTAACAGCGACTTGCCTCGTTTTTCGCCCAGGGAGCCACTGCCATGCCCAGTCCATTCAATCTGTTTCACGCCACAACCGCCCTGCTCGCACTCGTGTTGCTGGCAGGATGCGCCGGGCGTGAGCCTGACGCCGCCAAGCCCGACGACCAGCCGCAGGCTGAACAGCCCATCACCGAGACCGAACAGGATCAACTGCGCCAAAAGGCCCAACGTGGCGACCTGGACAGCCAGTTCCAACTCGGCAGCAGTTACTTCGTCGGCCAGCCGGAAAAGGATCTCAAGCAAGCCGAGTACTGGTGGAAGCAGGCCGCCGACAAGGGCCACGCCATGGCGGCGGTAAGCCTGGCCTACCTCTATACCGGGCGGGATGCGCCGGAGCTCGCCAACCAGCGCGACATGCTCAAGTACCTCAACCAGTCAGCCGCTGCAGGCAACCCCATGGCCCAGCATGTGTTGGGCAACCTCTATCGCCGCGGCGAAGGTGGTGTGTCGCGCGACCCCGACCAGGCCCAGCGCCTGTACCAGAGTGCCTGCCAGCAGAACTACGAGCCGTCCTGCGCGGCGCTGGGGCGTCAGTAAGCCGAACGTTTAACCCTAAGGTTGAAGGTCAAACAGCGCCTTGCCGCTTTCCATATCGCAGGGCGCCGAGAAGTGCTCATGGAAAATCAGCCAGCTGCCACCCTGGCGGCGCAGGCACTGGGTCACGCGCATCCAGCAGGTTTCCATCTCGCCCTTGTCATTGGTGCCGCCGCAATGCAGCAGGTAGTGGGTCACGCCGAGATCGCCGCTGGCGTTGAAAGTCGCCTCATGCGGTTCGAACATCCCCGGGCCGCTGCACATTTCCATGCAGGCCTGCCAATGCGCCTGATACGCCGGGCGACCTTCGAAGCGCAGCGGGCCGACGGCATCATAGGACACCAGATCCTCGACGTAGTGACTCATGATGCGCGCCACATCCTTGCTGCGGCAGGCTTCGGTCCAGCTGTTCAGTGCGTCTTGCAGTTCATGCTGACTCATGGGGTTTCTCCTTCGCTAGGGTTCAGGCCTTGTGGCCGCAACAGTCATGGGTGGGCGCCGCCTGCTCGTACTCATCGTGCAGGCGTGTCCAGTTAAGGCCCTTGCCGTCCAGGTCGGGCATGCCGTCCCAGCCTTCGCCACGGCCAAAGGGCGTGAAGTCGAGGAAATGGAAGCTGCTCATCAGGATCTCCACACCTCGGCCATAGGTGGAGTAGGTGTGATAGATGCGCCCACCCTCCCGCAGAAACACGCTGACGCCAGGCTGCTCACCCTGCACGTGATAGGTCAGGCCCAGGCGCTCGAGTTCTTCCTTGTCGCGGTAGTTGTACTCGACCGGCGCGACCTGCTCGTCGGTGGTGGCGTGGTAGTCGTAGTTGAAACGGCTGCCGTATGAGCTGTACCAGGGCAGGGCCCAGCCCATACGCCGCTTGAAGGCTTCGAGATCGGCCAGCGGCGCACGCGAAACCAGCACCAGGTTGGTGTCACGGGCATGCAGGTGGGACTGGTGGCCGATGTTGTCCACCAGGCAGGAACAACCGTCGCAACCCTCGCCTCGGTCCATGTGGTACATGAAGTGATAGACGATCAACTGGCTGCGCCCGTCGAACAGCGCCTCTAACCCAACCTCGCCGTCTGGGCCATCGAAGCGGTAATCCTCCTCCACCGGCACCATGGGCAAGGCACGGCGGGCACGGTTGAGCGCATCGCGCTGACGGGTCAGGGCCTTTTCCTGCTCGAGCAGGGCCTTGCGCGCGGCCAGCCATTGCTCGCGCGTGGCGACTTCAGGGATATAACGACGGTCCATAAGAATTCTCCAATGAACGATGGCGACTCAGCGCTGCGCGGCCGGGTAGATATCCAGTTGGCGAATCGGCCGCACTTCGACGCAGCCGACACGGGCGGCGGGAATGTGCCCGGCGAGCTGGATGGCTTCGTTGAGATCACGCGCCTCGATCAGGTAGAAGCCAGCCAGTTGCTCCTTGGTTTCGGCAAAGGGGCCATCGGTGATCGCCAGCTTGCCGCCACGCATGCGCACCGTGGTGGCGGTCTGTACCGACTGCAGCGCCTCGGCGGCGAGCATGCGCCCGCTCTCCTGCACACGCTGGGCGTAGGCGTGGCATTCGCTGTCATGCGGGCTGTCGGCGGAGCTGTGCAGCTCCTGTTCGCTGGCGTAGACGAGACAAAGGTATTTCATGGCGCGCTCCAGTTCCTTGGGGGTGGATACTGGATAGTCGAACCTGAGGGCGCCATTTCGACATTGGCCGAAAAAAGATCTTCGTAGCCGACGAACGGTCGGACGTGCCTCGTTAGCGAGTTGGCGCGCGGCGCCTTACTCGGGGACTTCGACGCTGACGTGGATGGCGTCGTGGCGCCAGAACTCCAGGTCGCAATCGATGATGCGCCCGTGCTGGTCGCGATTGACCCGGGTAATGCGCAGCGCCGGGCTGCCGGGCGCGACCTTGAGGCTGGCTGCGGCTTCGGCATGCAACGCAGTGGGCACCATGTCGAAGCGTACACGGCCGTAGTGGATGCCATATTCGCTGGCGTAGAGATCGGTCAGCGAGCGCGTCAGGTCGAACTCGAGAATGCCGGGGAAGTAAGCCGGGTTGAGGTAGTGCTCGACGTACAGCACCAGGCGTCCGTCGATGCGCCGCGCGCGGCACACCTGATAGACGCTCGACAGTGCGGGCAACTCCAGTATCTGGCAGATTTGCGCCGTGGCGGGCATCAGCCGTGCATTCAGCACCTCGGTAGCCGGCACCCGCCCCTGTTCAGCGACCATGGCGTGGAAGTGGGTGCGAACCAGCGGGTTGTAGGCGACCCGCGTTGGCGAAACGAACCAGCCGCGGCGCTCCTCACGGTAGACCAGCCCCTGCGCCTCCAACTGGCCGAGCGCCTCGCGCAGGGTGATGCGCGTGGTGTCGAACAATTCGCTGAGCTTGCGCTCGGCTGGCAATTTGCTGCCGGACGACAACAGGCCCCGGTCGATCTGCTCCTGCAAGGCGCGGCAGATGACAGTGACGGCCCGTGGTACTTCTTCGCGCATCAACATCTTCCTCTTTGGACTAGTCCAGCCCCATGACAGGGCAAAGCTCGCATGCCCAGACGGGTTACAAGACTAGGCAGTCTAGATGACTGATAGATGACAACCATGCTGCAAGCACGCCGCATGCCACCGGCCTGCGCCTTCGCTGCCCGATAAATCAGCCACTTATCCATGGTCTACGCTTGTCAAGCGCACCGGCCGGTTGGGCCTGGACATCTACCAGCTGTAGCCGGACATAAAACTGTCATTGAAGGCGCCTAGATTGGCTCGGGTATTGCTGATCTAGACCAACACCCTCACTGCAAAGGAGTTTCCAATGAAACAACTGCTGCTGGCTTCACTGATGGGCTCGGCCATCGCTCTGGCGATCTCCGCCATGGCCGAAGACACCGACTTGCAGGCACTGGAAAAGGCTGCACGCGCCGAAGGCGCGGTGAATAGCGTGGGGATGCCCGACAGCTGGGCCAACTGGAAAGACACCTGGGCCGACCTGACCAAACTCTACGGTCTCAAGCACCAGGACACCGATATGAGCTCGGCGCAGGAAATCGCCAAGTTCGCCGCCGAGAAGGAAAACGCCACTGCCGATATCGGTGACGTCGGTGCCGCCTTCGGCCCTATCGCCGTGCAGCAGGGGGTGACCCAGCCGTACAAGCCGAGCACCTGGGAGCAGATTCCGGACTGGGCCAAGGACAAGGACGGCCACTGGATGCTGGCCTACACCGGCTCCATCGCCTTCATCGTCAACAAGCAACTGGTCAAGGACATCCCGCGCTCCTGGGCAGACCTCAAGACCGGCACCTACAAGGTGGCTGCCGGTGACGTGAGCACCGCGGCACAAGCCGTGAACGGTGTGCTGGCCGCCGCCATCGCCATGGGCGGCAACGAGAGCAACGTGCAGCCGGCCCTGGATTTCTACGGCGAACTGGCCAAGCAGCGTCGCCTGTCGCTGGCCAACCCGACCATCCAGACCCTGGAAAAGGGTGAAGTGGAAGTCGGCATCGTCTGGGACTTCAACGGCCTGTCCTACCGCGACCAGATCGACCCTGAGCGCTTCGAGGTGCTGATCCCGTCCGACGGCTCGGTGATCTCCGGCTACAGCACCATCATCAACAAATGGGCGAAGCACCCCAACGCCGCCAAGCTGACCCGCGAATACATCCTCAGCGATGCCGGGCAGATCAACCTGGCCAAGGGCAACGCCCGCCCGATCCGCGCCGAGCATATCGAGCTGCCGGCCGAAGTGCAGGCCAAGCTGCTGCCGCAAGAGCAGTACGCCAAGGTCCAGCCGATCAAGGACGCCGCTGCCTGGGAGAACACCTCCAAGATGCTGCCGCGCCTGTGGCAGGAGCACGTGATCATCAATATGAATTGATGCGGCCGCGGCACCATTGATCCGTAGCCCGGATGCAATCCGGGCTACGACCGAACGAGAGAACCCCATGAAGCACAACGTCATCCTGGTGGTACTGGATGGCCTGAGCTATCAGGTGGCCCAGCATGCGCTGGGCCACCTGTTGGCTTACTGCCAGGCCGGGCGCGCCGCGCTGTACAAGCTCGACTGCGCACTGCCGGCACTGTCCCGTCCACTCTACGAATGCATCCTCACTGGCGTAGCGCCCATCGATAGCGGCATCGTGCACAACGATGTGGTGCGCCTGTCGAATCAGCGCAGCGTCTTCCACTATGCCCGTGACGCCGGCCTGACCACTGCTGCTGCGGCCTACCACTGGGTCAGCGAGCTGTACAACCGCGCGCCCTTCCAGGCTGCCCGAGACCGTCACACCAGCGACGAGGCGCTGCCGATCCAACACGGCCATTTCTACTACGCCGATCACTATCCGGACTCACACCTGTTCGCCGATGCCGACAGCCTGCGCCGGTTTCATGCGCCGAACCTGCTGCTGGTGCACCCGATGAACATCGACGACGCCGGCCACAAGCACGGCCTCGACAGCCCGCAATACCGCAACGCGGCGCGCATGGCCGACGTGCTGCTGGCCGAGTACATCCAGACCTGGCTCGACGCCGGTTACCAGATACTGGTGACCGCCGACCACGGCATGAACACCGACCGCAGCCATAACGGTTTGCTGCCGGAAGAACGCGAAGTGCCGCTGATCGTCCTCGGCAGCGCCTTCAGCCTCGATCCGGCAGCCCGCCCGCAGCAGACCGAGCTGTGCGGGACCATCTGCCAATTGCTCGGCGCAGCCCATGACAAACCCTGGTGCAGGGAGCTGCTCGCATGAAGTCTTCCAGCAAGGGCTGGGCACTGCTGTGCCTGGTGCCCTTCGCCCTGTTCTTCTTCGCCTTCCAGATCGCACCGCTGCTCTGGGTGGCAAGCAACAGCCTGAATACCAGCGAAGGCTGGGGCCTGGGCAATTTCCAGCAGGCCTTCTCCTCGCCGTTCTACCGCCAGGCCATGCGCCATAGCCTTGAGGTCGCCTTCTGGTCGAGCCTGCTGGGTATCGTCATCGCGATCATCGGCAGCTATTCGCTGCGTCAGGTCAGCAGCCGCCTGCGCGATTTCGTCATGGCTTTTTCCAACATGACCAGCAACTTCTCCGGGGTGCCGCTGGCCTTCGCCTTCATTATCCTGCTCGGCTTCAACGGCGCGCTGACCATCCTGCTCAAGCAGATGGGCGTGATCGAGGACTTCAACCTCTACTCCAAGACCGGCCTGATCGTCCTTTACACCTACTTCCAGATTCCCCTCGGCGTGCTGCTGCTCTACCCGGCCTTCGATGCCCTGCGCGAAGACTGGCGCGAGTCGGCCGAGCTGCTCGGCGCCAGCAACTGGCAGTTCTGGCGACATATCGGCCTGCCGGTGCTGACCCCGGCCTTGCTTGGTACCTTCGTCATCCTTCTGGCCAACGCCCTCGGCGCCTACGCCACGGTGTACGCGCTGACCACCGGCAACTTCAACATCCTGCCGATCCGTATCGCGGCAATGGTCTCCGGCGACATCTTCCTCGACCCGAACATGGCCAGCGCACTGGCGATGGTGCTGGTCGGCCTGATGACCCTGATCACCATCGTCCACCAATGGCTGCTGCGCCGGAGCTACCATGTCGCCCGCTGAAAAACGCTCGCCGCTGTTCCACCAACTGGTGGTCTACCTGCTGTTTCTGGTCCTGCTGCTGCCACTGCTCGGCACACTGGTTTACTCGCTCTCTACCAGCTGGTCGGCGACCATCCTGCCCAGCGGTTTCACCTTCAAGTGGTACGTGGCGCTGTGGAGCGACGCGCGCTTTCTCTCCGCCTTCGGTCGCTCGCTGCTGGTGTGCTTTGGCGCCCTGGCACTGGCGCTGGTGCTGATCCTGCCGCTGCTGTTCGTGGTCAACTACCACTTTCCCAAGCTCGATGGCGTGATGAACGTGCTGATCCTGCTGCCGTTCGCCATTCCGCCGGTGGTGTCCTCGGTCGGCCTGATGCAGTTGTTCGCATCCGGCCCGCTGCCGATCCTCGGCACGCCTTGGATCCTCATCGGCTGCTACTTCACCATCGCCCTGCCCTTCATGTACCGGGCGATCACCAACAACCTGCAGGCGATCAACCTGCGCGACCTGATGGACGCCGCTCACCTGCTTGGCGCCAGCACCTGGCGCGCCGCTTTCATGGTGGTGCTGCCCAACCTGCGCAAAGGCCTGATGGTCTCGATCTTCCTGTCCTTCAGCTTCCTGTTCGGCGAGTTCGTCTTCGCCAACCTGCTGGTGGGCAGCCGCTACGAGACGCTGCAGGTTTACCTGTACAACATGCGCAACGACAGCGGCCATTTCACCAGCGCTCTGGTGATCTCCTACTTCATGTTCGTGCTGCTGATGACCTGGGCAGCCAACCGCCTGAACAAGGACAAGTCATGAGTTTTCTGCACATTCAGAACCTGCACAAAAGCTACGGCCCGACGCAGATCTTCACTGACATCAACATCGAGATCGGCCAGGGCCAGTTCATCACCCTGCTCGGCCCATCCGGCTGCGGCAAGTCCACCCTGCTGCGCTGCATCGCTGGCCTGACTGCAGTCGACGGTGGGCAAATCCTCCTCGACGGCCAGGACCTGGTACCCATGCCACCGCAGAAACGCGGCATCGGCATGGTGTTCCAGAGCTATGCGCTGTTCCCCAACATGAGCGTGGCGCAGAACGTCGCCTTCGGCCTACGCATGCAGAAGGTGCCTGGTGCCGAGGCCAACAAGCGTGTCGCCGAAGCGCTGGAGCTGGTGGAGCTGAGCGACTACGCCGGCCGCTATCCGCACCAGCTTTCCGGCGGTCAGTGCCAACGCGTGGCGCTTGCTCGCTCACTGGTCACCCGCCCGCGCCTGCTGTTGCTCGACGAACCGCTGTCGGCGCTGGATGCACGCATCCGCAAGCATCTACGCGAACAGATTCGCGCGATCCAGCGCGAGCTGGGTCTGACCACCATTTTCGTCACCCACGATCAGGAGGAGGCGCTGGTGCTGTCCGACCGCATCGTGTTGATGAACGGCGGCCAGATCGTCCAGAGCGGCGACGCCGAAACCCTCTACACCGCGCCGGCCGATGCCTTCGCCGCCGGATTCATCGGCAACTACAACCTGCTCGACGCCGATGCTGCCAGCCGCCTGCTGCTGCGTCCGGTGAACAGCCGTGTGGCGATTCGCCCGGAAGCCATCCAGATCGGTGGCCTGGGTATCGACGGCACCATCCTCGGCCACAGCCTGCTCGGCAATGTCGTGCGCTATCGCGTCGAGGCCCGCGGCGTGGAGCTGCTGGTGGACGTGCTCAACCGCTCCGCCGCAGACCTGCATCAGGACGGCCAGAGTGTCAGCCTGGCCATCGGCGCGGATGCGATCCGGGAGGTGGCGTGATGGCCCTGGCGATTTTCGACCTCGACGAGACGCTGATCCACGGCGACTGCGCCAGCCTGTGGACGCAGGAAATGGTGAAGATCGGCTGGGCTGACGGTGAGTCCTTCATCGCCCACGAACAGGAGCTGATGCGCCAATACGCCGCCGGCACGCTGGCCATGGAGGACTACATGACCTTCACCCTGTCACCACTGGTCGGCCGCACGCCCGAGGAGGTCGCCCATGTGGTCGAGCCCTTCGTCGAGGACGTGATCGAGCCGATTTTCTACAGCGACGCCAGCCGCACCCTGGCCGCGCACCGCGCCGCTGGCGACCGCCTGCTGGTGATCTCGGCCTCGGCGCATTTCCTGGTCAGCGCCATCGCCGAGCGCTTCGGCATCGACGAGGTCTTGGCCATCGACCTGGAGCTGCAGCACGGCTTTTACAGCGGGCGTACTCATGGCGTGCTGACCTACCGTGAGGGCAAGGTGATCCGCCTGGAAAGCTGGCTGATCGAACAGGGCGAAAGCCTGGCTGGCGCCAGCTTCTATTCCGATTCTCGCAATGATCTGCCGCTGCTGCAGTTGGTGGATAGGCCCTTTACCGTCAATCCTGACCCAACTTTGCGCGCCCATGCCGAAAAGTCCGGCTGGCCGATCCTCAGCTGGCGCTGAACCTCACACTACCGGCTCATGATCCCTTCGCAAGCCTCGATCAACGCCGCCGCCAGTTCCCGTGCATAACCGGGCAACTGGTTGCGCGCATGCAGGGCCACCTCCACCGGCGCGACCGGGGCGAAGCCTTCGGCCTCGCCCAGTTCGCGATGCGCGGCAGTGATCAACCGGCGTGGCAACAGGGTCAGGCCCAGGCCACCTTCGGCTGCGGCGCTGACTCCAGGCAAACTGCTGCTGACGTAGGCGATGCGCCAGGGCTTGCCCATGGCATCCAGCGCGTGGGTCATCTCCAGGCGATACAGGCCGTTGGGCGGGAACACCGCCAGTGGCACCGGATTGCGCGCCAGCACCGGGCGCGCGCGGCTGTCGAGCCAGGCGACCGGCTCGGCCCAACTGGCCAGCCCCTTGGCACTGCCGGCGCGCTGCTTGATCAGCGCCAGGTCCAGCTCGCCCGCGTTGAACGCGCGCCATACGTCATGACTCAGGCCACTGGTGATCTCCAGGCGAATACCCGGATGCGCATCGGCAAAATCAGCCAGGTAGGGTGTCAGGCTGTTGGCGGCGAAATCGTCCGGCACGCCGAGGCGCACCTCGCCTTCCACCGCGCTCTGCCCCAGAGCGAGCATCGCCTCGTCCATCAGCGCGACGATGCGGTTTGCATAACCGAGCAGGCGTTCGCCTTCGGTGGTGGTCACCACGTAGCGGCCGCTGCGGTCGAGCAGCTCGGCGCCGAGCTGCTCCTCCAGGCGCCGCACCTGCTGGCTGACGGTGGACTGCGTCAGGTGCAGGCTGGCCGCAGCGCGGGTGAAACCGCCGGTCTGCACCACGGCGAGAAAACTGCGTAACAGCACCGGATCGAGCATCGCGCCCCCATCATGAAACCCACTGACAGGCATTCTACTATTTAATTTCCGAATCCAGCCGCGAATTCCTATAGTGCCTGGGAGTCCTTTTTCGCGCCGGGATCGATCCCTGCGCCATCCACCCGCCGAGGCATCTCTCGATGAGCAAAACGCCCTACTACTACGCCCCGCATGGCGGTCATCCTGGTCAGGATCAGTTGCTGACCGACCGCGCCATGTTCACCGAAGCCTACGCCGTGATTCCCAAGGGCGTGATGCGTGACATCGTCACCAGCCACCTGCCGTTCTGGGACAACATGCGCATGTGGGTCATCGCCCGCCCGCTGACCGGCTTTGCCGAAACCTTCTCGCAGTACATCGTGGAAGTTGGCCCGAACGGCGGCAGCGAGAAACCCGAGCTGGACCCAAGCGCCGAAGGCGTGATCTTCGTCGTCGAAGGCACCTGCGACCTGACCCTGAACGGCACCCAGCACGCCCTGCGTCCGGGCAGCTACGCCTTCATCCCGCCAGAAAGCGATTGGTCGCTGCGCAACAACGGCAGCGAAGCCGTGCGCTTCCACTGGTTGCGCAAGGCCTACCAGCCGGTTGAGGGCGTGCCCTACCCGGAAGCCTTCGTCACCCACGAGCAGGACATCGAGCCGATCGTCATGCCCGGCACCGAAGGCCGCTGGAGCACCACGCGCTTCGTCGAGATCAGCGACATGCGCCATGACATGCACGTCAACATCGTCAACTTCGAGCCGGGCGGCGTGATTCCCTTCGCCGAAACCCACGTCATGGAACACGGCCTGTACGTGCTGGAAGGCAAGGCGGTGTATCGCCTGAATCAGGACTGGGTCGAAGTCGAAGCCGGCGACTTCATGTGGCTGCGCGCCTTCTGCCCGCAGGCCTGCTACGCCGGCGGCCCGAGCCGCTTCCGCTACCTGCTGTACAAGGATGTGAACCGTCAGATGCCGCTGACCCTGGGCGGTCTGAAGCGCTGAGGATCGAAGAGCTTGTGGGAGGGGCTTTAGCCGCGAAGCTGTCGCTGCTAAAGCGCCTCCCACAGATACACCAACGACAAAGGCCACCCGAAGGTGGCCTTTGTCGTTCCAGCGTTGCGATCAGCTATGGCGGATCAGGTGGTCGAAGGCGGACAGCGATGCCTTCGAGCCCTCGCCCATGGCGATGACGATCTGCTTGTACGGCACGGTGGTCACGTCGCCGGCAGCGAACACGCCCGGGATGTTGGTCGCGCCTTTGGCATCGACGACAATCTCACCGAAGCGGCTCAGCTCGACGCTACCCTTGAGCCAGTCGCTGTTGGGCAGCAGACCGATTTGCACGAAGATGCCTTCCAGCTCGACGGTGTGCAGCTCCTCGGTGGTGCGGTCCTTGTAGACCAAGCCGTTGACCTTCTGGCCATCGCCCGTCACCTCGGTGGTCTGCGCGCTCTTGATCACAGTGACGTTCGGCAGGCTGTAGAGCTTCTTCTGCAGCACGGCGTCAGCACGCAGGGTGTCGGCGAATTCCAGCAGGGTCACATGAGCGACCAGGCCGGCCAGGTCGATGGCCGCCTCGACGCCGGAGTTACCGCCGCCGATCACCGCCACGCGCTTGCCCTTGAACAGCGGGCCGTCGCAGTGCGGGCAGAAGCACACGCCCTTGGCCTTGTATTCCTGCTCGCCAGGCACGCCCATCTCGCGCCAGCGCGCCCCGGTGGAAAGGATGACGGTCTTGGCCTTGAGCGAGGCGCCGTTCTCGAACTGCACTTCGTGCAGGCCACCTTCGCTGCTGGCTGGCACCAGCGCCGACGCACGCTGCAGATTCATCACGTCGACGTCGTATTCCTTGACGTGTTCTTCCAGCGCACGCACCAGTTTCGGGCCTTCGGTCTCCTTCACCGAGATGAAGTTCTCGATGGCCATGGTGTCCAGCACCTGGCCACCGAAGCGCTCGGCGGCAATGGCGGTGCGGATGCCCTTGCGCGCAGCGTAGATGGCAGCTGCGGCACCGGCCGGGCCACCACCGACCACCAGCACGTCGAAGGCTTCCTTGGCGGTCATCTTCTCGGCATCGCGGTTGGCGGCGCCGGTATCGATCTTGGCGAGGATTTCCTTCACGTCCATACGGCCGGAAGCGAAAACCTCACCGTTCAGGTAGATGCTCGGCACGGCCATGATCTGGCGACGCTCGACTTCTTCCTGAAACAGCGCACCGTCGATGGAGACGTTGCGGATATTGGGGTTGAGCACGGCCATCAGGTTCAGCGCCTGAACCACGTCCGGGCAGTTCTGGCAGGAGAGCGAGAAGTAGGTCTCGAACTCGAACTTGCCTTCGATGCTCTTGATCTGCGCGATGGTGTCGGCGTCCAGCTTGGACGGATGGCCGCCCACCTGCAGCAGCGCCAGCACCAACGAAGTGAACTCGTGGCCCATGGGGATGCCGGCGAAGGTCAGGCCGATATCCGCACCGGGGCGCACCAGCGAGAAAGACGGGCGGCGGGCATCGCTGCCATTGGTCTTCAGGGTGATCTTGTCGGTCAGGCCGACGATGTCTTGCAGGAGCCCGAGCAGTTCCTGGGATTTTTCGCCGTCATCGAGGGACGCGACGATCTCGAACGGCTGGGTGACCTTTTCCAGGTAGGCCTTCAACTGGGCTTTAAGATTGGCGTCCAACATGGCGGAAATTCCTCAAATACGAAAATTCGGGCAATAAAATGCCCGGACGGATCGCGCCCGGGCATCGGGCACCACAAGGGCCGGTTAATGGCCCAAACAGCGCAGGTAGCAGTTGCAAAACGGAATTCAGAGCGTCGCGAGCGATGGCTAGGCAAGGCGTAATCTGGCGAGGGCGCGGAGTGTACAAAAGTACATGACAAGCCCGAGTCTGATTACAACGCTGCCTAGCCGAGCGCAGCAGCTCTGAAGCCGTTTTTAGATCTTGCCGACCAGGTCCAGCGACGGAGCCAGAGTCTTCTCGCCTTCTTTCCACTTGGCCGGGCAAACTTCGCCCGGGTGAGCGGCGGTGTACTGGGCAGCTTTCAGCTTGCGCAGGGTCTCGCCAACGTCACGAGCGATTTCGTTGGAGTGGATTTCCAGGGTCTTGATCTGACCTTCCGGGTTGATGATGAAGGTGCCGCGCAGAGCCAGGCCTTCTTCAGCGATGTGCACGCCGAAAGCGTTGGTCAGCTGGTGGGTCGGATCACCGATCAGCGGGAACTGAGCCTTGCCAACGGCCGGCGAGGTTTCGTGCCAGACCTTGTGCGAGAAATGGGTGTCGGTGGTCACGATGTAGACCTCGGCACCGGCCTTCTGGAACTCGGCGTAGTTGTTGGCGGCGTCTTCGATTTCGGTCGGGCAGTTGAAGGTGAAGGCAGCCGGCATGAAGATCAGCACGGACCACTTGCCCTGCAGGCTCTGATCGGTGACTTCGATGAACTCGCCGTTGTGGAACGCATTGACCTTGAACGGCTGAACCTGAGTATTGATGAGGGACATCTCTGACTCCTTCTGAGTTTTGGGTGAGGGTTGAAAGCTACGGTCGCTATATTAGCCACCTAACAGAAAAAAGCTTATTGATTACGGGCATGATATCGATTGAATGCACCAATCGATGGCTCAGCCCGCGCCACATGCGGGCTGCAGCCCTGGTTCAGGCCAGGCTGGGATCAATCAGCAGTGCAAGTTTACCTGCGACCTGGTTACCAGCGAGCGTCTCGAACGCCGCCTCATGCTCTTGGATCGCAAAACTGCGCTCCAGTTGCGGCTTTAACCGGCCTTCGCCGAACAGGGGCCACACCTGCTGCTGCAGATCGTGCAGTAGATCGGCCTTGAACTGATCGTCGCGGTTGCGCAGGGTCGAACCGGTCAACTGGATGCGCTTGCCCAGCACCTGAGCCAGGTCCAGCTTGGCCTCGCGCCCGCCCATCAGGCCGATGTTGATCCAGCGACCGTCACGCGCCAATAACTCCAGATTAAGCGCCGCATACTGCCCACCGACCGGATCGAGAATCACGTCGAACGGCCCGAAATCACGCAAGGCCTGCAGATCTTCACCACGCAAGGCACCACCCTGCGCACCCAGCGCTTCGCAGTAGGCCAATCGCTCGGCAGAGCCGACGCTGACCCAGCACGGGCTACCGAACGCCTTGCACAGCTGGATGGCAGCCGAACCGACGCCACTGGCGCCAGCATGCAGCAGGACTTTTTCCCCGGGGCGCAGAGCGCCGAGCTGGAACAGATTGAGCCAGGCCGTGGCGTACACCTCCGGCACCACGGCAGCCTCGACCAGAGTCAAACCCTCAGGCACCGGCATGGCGTGGCGTGCATCGAGCACCACCTCCTCGGCCATACCACCACCGGCGAGCAGGCAGCAAACGCGATCGCCCACCTGCCAGGCGCTGCCAGCACCCACTTCGACAATCACCCCGGAGCACTCCAGGCCCAGCGCCTGGCTGGCACCCGGTGGCGGCGGATAGAGCCCGGCACGCTGCAACAGATCGGCCCGGTTAAGCCCAGCGGCCGCCACCTTCACCCGGATCTGCCCTGCATCACAGCTCTGTGCCGGTTGTTCCAGCCACTCTGCACGCCCTTCGACGCCTTGCAATGCCTTCATGCTGCCTCCATAGTGCAAGTGAACCAAGCCCAGCGCTGACCGCCGGGCTTTCGCCTAGCGCCAACGGAACCTGGCGCCCTCAAATACGGCCTAATATGCGTTATCACCTGCCACTACGTCGAATCAGCATGAAGCGCTCCCTTGCAAGCACCGCCCTCGCCCTCGTTCTCGGCCTCAGTGCCCTGCCGCTGGCGGCCAAGACCACCACAGCGACCAGTTGGGACTACCTGCAACCGGATCGCGAGCAGGTGATCGCCAGCCTCAACGTAGTGGAGCTGCTGCGCCGCCACCACTACAACAAGCCGCCGCTCAATGACGAACGCTCGGTTCAGATCTACGACAACTACCTGAAGTTGCTCGATCCGTCCCGCAGCTATTTCACTGCGGCCGACATCGCCGAATTCAACCAGTGGCGCACCAAGTTTGATGACCTGCTGAAAAGCGGCGAGCTCGAACCGGGCTTCACCATCTATCGCCGTCACCTTACCCGCCTGGAAGAACGCCTGAACTTCGCCCTGGCCGAGCTAGGCAAAGGCATCGACAAGATCGATTTCACGGTGGATGAAGAGCTGCAGGTCGACCGCGAGAAAGCTCCTTGGGCCAAGGATCGTGCCGAACTCGACGAACTCTGGCGCAAACGCGTCAAGGACGAAGTGTTGCGTCTGAAGATCGCCGGAAAGGAAACCAAGGACATCCAGGAACTGCTGACCAAGCGCTACAAGAACCAGTTGGCGCGCCTCAAGCAGACCCGCGGCGAGGACGTGTTCCAGGCCTACATCAACGCCTTCGCCACCACCTACGACCCGCACACCACCTATCTGTCGCCGGATAACGCGGAAAACTTCGACATCAACATGAGCCTTTCGCTGGAAGGCATTGGCGCCGTCCTGCAGAGCGACAACGAGCACGTCAAGGTGGTGCGTCTGGTGCCTGCCGGCCCGGCCGAGAAGAGCAAGCAGATCGCACCGGCTGACAAGATCGTCGGCGTCGCCCAGGGCAATGATGAAATGGTCGACGTGATCGGCTGGTGCCTGGACGAAGTGGTGAAGCTGATTCGTGGCCCGAAAGGCTCCACCGTGCGCCTGGAAGTGATTCCGGCCAGCAACGCGCCGAGCGACCAGAGTAGCAAGGTGGTCACCATCACCCGCGAAGCGGTCAAGCTGGAAGAGCAAGCCGCCAAGAAAAAGGTCCTGGAACTCAAGCATGACGGTCGTGACTACAAGCTCGGCGTGATCGAACTGCCGGCCTTCTATCTCGACTTCAAGGCCTTCCGCGCTGGCGACCCGAACTACAAGAGCACCACCCGTGACGTCAAACGCCTGCTCGACGAGCTGCAGGCCGAGAAGGTCGACGGTGTGGTCATCGACCTGCGCAACAACGGTGGCGGCTCGCTGCAGGAAGCCACCGAGCTGACCAGCCTGTTCATCGAACAGGGCCCCACCGTACTGGTGCGCAACGCCGACGGTCGCGTCGACGTGCTCGCCGACGAGAACAAGGGCATCTACTACAACGGTCCGCTGGCGGTGCTGGTCAACCGCCTGTCGGCATCGGCCTCGGAGATCTTCGCCGGCGCCATGCAGGACTATCACCGCGCGCTGATTCTCGGCGGCCAGACCTTCGGCAAGGGCACGGTGCAAACCATTCAGCCGCTCAACCATGGCGAACTGAAACTGACCCTGGCCAAGTTCTATCGCGTCTCCGGCCAGAGCACCCAGCACCAGGGCGTGATTCCCGACATCCTCTACCCGGACGTCATGGACACCAAGGACATCGGCGAAAGCGCCCTGCCCGCCGCCCTACCGTGGGACAGCATCCGTCCGGCGATCAAGCCCGAGCTGGACCCGATCAAGCCGTTCCTGACCGAACTGAAGGCTCGCCATGATCGGCGCACGGCCAAGGACCCGGACTTCGTCTTCACTCGCGACCGCCTGACCCTGGCCAAGAAGCTGATGGAGGAGAAAACCGTCAGCCTCAACGAGCAGACCCGACGTGCTCGCCAGGCCGAAGTCGAAGCCAAGCAACTGGCCCTGGAGAACAACCGCCGCCAGGCCAAGGGCGAAGAGCCGCTCAAGGAACTGGAGAAAGAAGACGAGGACGCGCTGCCGCTTGCTGACGAGAAGAGCACGCCGGAAGACGATGCCTACCTTTCGGAGTCCGGACGCATCCTGCTCGACTACCTGGGGTTGAACCCGTCGCTGGCGCTGCATTGAGGCGATTCTACGAACGTCATCAAATCGTCATCGAACTGTCGTGAAATGCAGGGGCCGGTTAGAAACCGGCCCCTTCGTTTTCCGGCAGATCGAGAACACCATGACCGTCACCGAGCAGTTGAGCGCACTGGGTAACATCCTCGCTCACGGCGACCTCAGCAGCCTGTTCCAACCCATCGTCTCGCTGTCCGAACAGCGCATTCTCGGCTACGAGGCACTGACTCGCGGCCCATCCAACAGTCCACTGCATTCACCATTGACGCTGTTCGCCGTGGCCCGCCACGCAGGCCGCCTGAGCGAACTGGAAATGGCCTGCCGCAAGAGCGCCTGCAAGGGCTTCAGCGCCCTGGGCCTGGACGGCAAGCTGTTTCTCAACGTCTCGCCGGAATCGCTGCTCGACCCCGGTCACCAGCCCGGGCGCACCCTGAAACTGCTGCAGGCATTCGGCATCCCACCAAGCCAGGTGGTGATCGAACTCACCGAGCAGTCGCCCACCGAAGACTTCGCCCTGCTCGACAATGCGCTGCATCACTACCGCGCCATGGGGTTTTCCATCGCCCTGGATGATCTGGGCGCCGGCTATTCGAGCCTGCGCCTGTGGTCGGAGCTGCGCCCGGACTACGTGAAGATCGACCGTCACTTCATCGACGGCATCCACCTCGACACGGTGAAACGCGAGTTCGTCGGCTCCATTTTGAAAATGGCCGAAGCATCACGCGCACAGGTGATAGCCGAGGGCATCGAGCTGCCCGAAGAGCTGGCCGTACTGACGGAAATGGGCGTCGACCTGGTACAGGGCTACCTGCTCAGCAGGCCGCAGGAAAAGCCGCCGCGCGAGGCACGCCAGTTGCTGCCCCAGATCCAGAGCAACCAGGCCAGCCTCAGCGAAGATAGCCATGACCTCAGCGCTCTGCTCAACGATCAGCTCGCAGTCGATCAGCACACGCCCATCGCCGAGGTGCTGGACGTCTTTCGCGCCCAGGCCAACCTCAACTCCCTGGCGGTGCTGGACGCCCAGCGGCAGCCGGTCGGCATCGTCCACCGTCACTCGCTGTCCGAAGCGCTGCTCAAGCCATTCGCCACCGATCTGTTCGCGCGCAAACCCATAAGCCGTCTGATGAGCCAGGACTTTCTCGCCGTGGAGCTGACGCAGTCGTTGCAGAAGGTCAGTCGTCTGCTCACCAGTCGTGCACGCCAGCGCATCGAGGAAGACTTCATCATCATCCAGAACGGCCGCTATCCGGGGCTGGGACGGGTGATCGACGTGCTCAAGCTGATCACCGAGCAGAAACTCCAGCAGGCGCGTCACGCCAACCCGCTGACCCTGCTGCCAGGCAACGTGCCGATCCAGCAATGCCTGAGCCGCTTGCTGCAACAGCAGCGCGAAGCGGCCGTGTGCTACGTCGATATCGACAGCTTCAAGCCGTTCAACGATCTCTACGGCTATGCCAAGGGCGACGAGGTGCTGCTGTGCCTGGCACAGTGCCTGAACGAGCGGGTCGATCCGGCGCGCGACTTCGTCGGCCATATCGGCGGTGACGATTTCATGCTGGTGCTTGGCTCGACCGACTGGCGCGACAAGCTCGGCAAGCTGATCGAGGATTTTCAAAGTCAGTGCCGACGCTTTTATCGCGAGGAACATCTCCAGGCTGGCTGCTTCATCGCCCACAACCGCCAGGGCCAGCGCCAGGAATATGCGCTGCTGTCGCTTTCGATCGGCGTGGTGCACGTAAGAAAGACGGATTGCGCCCAACTCGATGCCTCGCGCCTGGCCGAACTGGCGTCCGAAGCCAAGCGCCAGGCCAAGGGCGTGCCTGGCTACAGCTTGCACATTCTGGAAGGCTCAGCGGCCTGAGCGGCTAGCCTCGTCCGCCATGGCGGCGTAGCGCTCGGCGGCCTGCGGGTCTGCTTCCAGGCCGGGAGCGCCCTCGCGGTAAAGCTGGCTCAGGCGCCCGGCCGCCAGGGGATGCCCGGCAGACGCTGCCATTTCCCACCAACGCACGGCCTGCACGGCATCCGGTGCTTGCCGGGTGTCGCCCTGCATGGCTTGCACACCCAGTTGATAAGCGGCCTTGCCATCTCCACCTTGGGCGGCCAGACGCAGCAGCCGCAGACCTTCCTCGCGCGCGCCAAGGCCCTGACCGCGAAATAGCAGGATATGACCATAGAAACTCTGCGCCGCGGTGTCGCCGAGGTTGGCCATACGTCCGTACTGGCCCTGCATCCATTGCCACAGACGCGGTTGACGCAGCGCCGCAGGCCAGTGGAAAAGTCGCCGGGCCAGCCAGTACCCCAGCCGCGCTCGGGCCTGCCAGAGCCACCTAGACATCGGCCGGATACTCGAACTCGAACACCCGTACCACCTCCGCCGCATGCCAGGACGCAGCGGCGACGCCATCGGAGGCCCCATTGAAACGCCCGAGGCGCGTCACGCAATCGAAGAACCCGGTGCGCGGCAGGCGACTGGCGCCCTGGCTGATGACCAGTGCGCTGCGCAGCGGCCGCTCGGCGCGAGCATCCAGCGCAGCGAGGTGCTCCAAAGCGGCGGTCAGGGTTTGCATGGCCGGCGTCGGTAGATCGAGGCGCTCGATCAGCGCTCGATAAGTCAGGAGATGACGCTGACGGCGGGCATCATCCAGCTCGGTCAGCAGTGCCTGCCAGTGTTGGCGACTGATGCGTACACTCAAGACCAGCCCTCCAGCCCCAGCTCCCAGGCAAGAGAACGCAGAATCGCTGCATCGGGCTGCCGTTCACCGCTCTCGATCATGGCCAGATAATGGGGGCTGATGCCAACGCTGCGCGCCAGCGCTTCCGGGCTCAGGCCCTTGGCTTCGCGTAGCGCTTGCAACTGCGCGAGAGGCGCGCGATTGGTTGCAGGCACCGGCGAAGGCTCAACGGGCGCGGCAACCTCCTGGCGCCCCGCAGCCTGCAACAGGGCCTGATAATCGGCCCAGGGCAGCACTGCGTATTCCGGCTCGCCGTCACGGGCAATGATTTGCACACTCATGAGTCTCTCCGTTGGAAAGCAGGGCCGACGGCCTCGACCCCTTCCTTGCATGTGGTCATCTTAACAGGCGTCTACCGCCAGAGGCGTCATCCAAACGGGCCAGGTAGCGAGATGCGGCGTTTCGCCCTATCCGCTCGAATCGGCAACCTGCGAACGCGCGACCTTGAGAGTGCGAAACACGGGAGCGTCGGCTGCTCAGCGGGTGCGAACAGAATCCGCAACGCGCGAACGGGCCATCAGGACTGCAGCGGATCGACCCGTTCGGCCGGCGGTAGCTGTTCGATGAGCGCCATGCGCTCCGGGCTCTGCTTGTCCCGCCACGCCCTGAAGGCATCCAGCTCGCCATGCCAGGTGCGCATGACCCAGGCCAGCACGGCGAGGTCGTCGACGAAGCCGACGCCTACCAGCCAGTCGGGAATGGCATCGAGCGGAGCGATGAAATACAGCAGCGCCGCCACCACCATCAGCAGAGCCTGGCTGCTGATCTGCCGGTACTCACCCTTGAACCAGGCCAGGCTGAGCGCACGCAGCAACTGCAGATCTTCCTTGAATGCGGCGAAGCGCTGTCCCTGCGGGGTGCGCTTGTCACCTAGCGCGCGCACGAGTTCGGGCAACTTGCCGTCGCGAAGAAAGCGGGCGGCCAACGGCAGGTAACGCGTCAGTTTCCACGGAATTTTCATAGGCCTCCTCGGCGAGCCAGGTACTTTCTGGGCTTGCCTCGCTTATCCACCGAAGCTGTGGATAAATCTGTGCAAATTCTTTAGACAAGCTTATCAAAGCCCCGTGGCATGGGGTCTCGGCTTAGATCGGATATTTTTTATACAGCATATAAAATCCATGAAAATCAACAAGTTGCTGATTGACATGAGAAGCCCGCGTCTGTAGCGAAGGCTCTTCGGGAATCTTTCCCAAAATGTGCATAAGCGTAACACCCTGCCACCGTGCACCCTCTTTTTTGCCCTCAGAAACGACAACGCCCCGTCAAGACGGGGCGTTGTACGCAAGTACCAGGTGTTACTCTTCGGTCGGCTCGGCGGCCTGATCCTTGATGGCGATCAGTTCCAGATCGAACACCAATACCGAATTGGCCGGAATGGCCGGGGACGGGCTCTGCTCGCCGTAAGCCAGCTCACTGGGGATGTACAGCTTGTACTTCTCGCCCACGTGCATCAGTTGCAGACCTTCGACCCAACCCGGGATCACGCCGCCAACTGGCAGATCGATGGGGCTGCCACGCGCGACGGAGCTGTCGAAGACGCTGCCATCGGTCAGCTTGCCTTCGTAGTGAACGGTCACCACGTCGCTTTCCTTCGGCTGCGCGCCGTCGGTCTTCTCGATCACTTCGTATTGCAGACCGGAAGCAGTGGTGACGACACCTTCACGCTTGCCGTTCTCTTCGAGGAATTTCTTGCCGGCTTCGGCAGCTTCCTTGTTCAGCGCCGTCATGCGCTCTTCAGCACGATTCTGCAGGAAGGAGAAGGCCTCGATCATGTCCTCATCCTTGATGCGCGGCTCCTTCTTCGCCAGCGCATCTTCGATCCCCTGGGCGACGGCCTTGGAATCCAGATCGTCCATGCCCTCTTCGGACAGGCTGCGACCCATGTTCAGGCCAATACCGTAGGAAGCTTTCTGCGCCGGGCTGTTGAGTTCGACTTCGCTGGTTTGCGAATCGCAACCGGCGAGCACCAGGCCCACCAGGGCAACCGCCGCCGCCAAACGATGCTGTTTCATGCTTGTTCCTTGTAGATGCGCCCGAAGGCCGTCGTGTGAAAGCGCGAGCTTAGCAGTACGCCGCGATCACTGGCTACGGCATAGGAGCCGTACAATGCGCATAAGTTCAAGCAAACAAAGGATTTTTTGAGGTTTTCGGCGAATGCCGAAGCGTTGTCACAGGAGGGGATGAAGCGAGGAAAAGAATGGCGCAGCGGACGGGACTCGAACCCGCGACCCCCGGCGTGACAGGCCGGTATTCTAACCGACTGAACTACCGCTGCGCGTAACTGCGAGATTGGTGGGTGGTGACGGGATCGAACCGCCGACCCTCTGCTTGTAAGGCAGATGCTCTCCCGGCTGAGCTAACCACCCCATTCACTCTCGAAGTGGGGCGCATTCTAGAGAGCGATTCGGACCTTGGCAAGCCCTCTTCATAAAAAATTTATCGCCGCAGCAAGAACTTAGGCAGCACCGGCGAATTTCCTCGAAGGTTCGTTGTCAGGGTTGGCCTGAGCACGCCAGCGGAGAATAATGCGCGCTCTGTGCCGGCGGACCGGTCAGCCTACCGCTGCTCGCCCGCCACCTTCATCCGTCGCTGCGCGCCGGCTTTCCCCAGGTGAAAGCCCACAGATGGCGCCGCCTCGCGACTTACATCATCAATGGAGAGTCACCCGCTCATGTGGTTTCGTAACCTGCTGGTCTACCGCCTCACCCAGGACATCCCTTTCGACGCCGAAGCGCTGGAGACCGCACTGGCCAGCAAACCGGCCCGTCCCTGCGCCAGCCAGGAACTGACCACCTACGGCTTCACCGCCCCCTTCGGTAAAGGTGCCGACGCCCCACTGGTGCACGTCAGCGGCGACTTCCTGCTGATCGGCGCGCGCAAGGAAGAACGCATCCTGCCGGGTTCGGTGGTGCGCGACGCGCTGAAGGAAAAGGTCGACGAAATCGAAAACACACAGATGCGCAAGGTCTACAAGAAAGAGCGCGACCAGATCAAAGACGAGATCGTCCAGGCCTTCCTGCCGCGCGCCTTCATCCGCAAATCCGGCACTTTCGCTGCCATCGCGCCGAAGCAGGGTCTGATCCTGGTCGACAGCGCCAGCGCCAAGAAGGCCGAAGACCTCCTCTCCACCCTGCGCGAGGCCATCGGCTCGCTGCCGGTACGCCCGTTGTCGGTGAAGATCGCACCGACCGCCACGCTCACCGACTGGCTGAAGAACCAGAGCGCTGCCGAAGGCTTCTTCGTGCTCGATGAGTGCGAGCTGCGCGACACCCACGAGGACGGCGGTGTGGTGCGCTGCAAGCGCCAGGACCTGACCAGCGAGGAAATCCAGCTGCACCTGTCCACCGGCAAGCAGGTCACCCAGCTGTCACTGGCCTGGCAGGACAAGCTGTCCTTCGTGCTCGACGACAAGCTGACCATCAAGCGCCTGCGTTTCGAAGATGTGCTGCAGGAACAGGCCGAGCAGGACGGCGGCGACGACGCCCTGGCCCAGCAGGACGCCAGCTTCGTCCTGATGATGATGACTCTGGTGGAGTTCCTGCCGGAGCTGTTCACCGCACTGGGCGGCGAAGAGATTCCGCAGGGAATCTAGGGCGCTTGCCTCCCCTCTCCCGCTTGCGGGAGAGGGGCCGGGGGAGAGGATCTATCCGACAGGTGTAGGGCGGGTGCAACCCGCCAACTCGACCGGCAGGTTAGCTGCCCTACATCGGAAGACAACCCCGAATTTCATCCGGGCTACACACGAGTGAGCGTCAGACCAGCGACTCGAGGCTCTCGGTAAAGGCACTGGCGCCCTGCTCCGCCGTGCTGAAGTTATGGCGATGGAAGGCGAACAGCTCACGCCCGCAGCCCATTGCCGGAGCTGGCCTCGACGCCGTCTCACGTGCGGCGAACTCAGCCTCGTCGGCCTGCAGTACCAGCTGCCCGCTTTGACCATCGACACGTATCAGGTCGCCGTCGCGCACCCGCGCCAGCGGCCCGCCATCGAAGGCCTCCGGGCAGACATGAATGGCCGCCGGGATCTTGCCCGAGGCGCCGGACATACGCCCATCGGTGACCAGTGCCACCTTGAAACCACGATCCTGCAGCACGCCCAGATAAGGCGTCATCTTGTGCAGCTCTGGCATGCCGTTGCTGCGCGGCCCCTGGAAACGCACCACGGCGACGAAATCGCGCTCCAGCTTGCCGGCCTTGAACGCCTCGACCAGCTCCAGCTGATCCTCGAACACCAGCGCCGGCGCTTCGACTACCTGATGCTCGGGTGCCACGGCGGACACCTTCATCACGCCACGGCCAAGATTGCCCTGCATCAAACGCAGCCCACCTTCGGCCGAGAACGGCCGTGCCACCGGACGCAGCACGCTCTCCTCCAGGCTCTCGGTCGGCCCGTCGCGCCAGACCAGCTTGCCATCCTCGAGGAAAGGCTCCTGGGTATAGCGCGACAAACCGCGCCCGGCCACGGTGTTGACCTCTTCATGCAACAGCCCGGCATCAAGCAACTGACGAATCAGAAAGGCCATGCCGCCAGCGGCCTGGAAGTGATTGATGTCGGCCTTGCCGTTGGGATAAACGTGGGCCAGGGTCGGCATCACCTCGGACAGATCGGCCATGTCCTGCCAGGTCAGCAGAATGCCGGCAGCGCGGGCGATGGCCGGCATGTGCAGTGTATGGTTGGTCGAGCCGCCCGTGGCGTGCAGGGCGACAATGGAATTGACCAGGCAGCGCTCGTCGACGATCTCGCCGATGGGCATGAAACTCCCACTCTGCTTGGTCAGGCGCGTCACCTGCTGCGCAGCCTCGCGGGTCAGCGCCTCGCGCAGCGGCGTGCCCGGATTGATGAACGAGGCGCCCGGCAGATGCAGGCCCATCACCTCCATCAGCAACTGGTTGGTATTGGCGGTGCCATAGAAGGTGCAAGTGCCCGGCCCGTGGTAAGCGGCCATTTCCGCTGCCAGCAGCTCTTCGCGGGTCGCCTTGCCTTCGGCGTAGCGCTGACGCACATCAGCCTTCTCCTTGTTGGACAGACCCGAGGTCATCGGCCCGGCCGGCACGAACAGCGATGGCAGGTGACCAAAACGCAGTGCGCCCATCATCAGCCCTGGCACGATCTTGTCGCACACACCCAGGTACAGCGCAGCGTCGAACATGTTGTGCGACAGCGCCACGGCCGTGGACATGGCGATCACCTCGCGGCTGGCAATGCCCAGCTCCATGCCCGGTTCGCCCTGGGTGACGCCATCGCACATGGCCGGCACGCCACCGGCGAACTGCCCTACTGAACCGAGTTCGCGCAGGGCCTGCTTGATCTGCTCGGGAAAGACCTCGTAAGGCTGATGCGCCGACAACATGTCGTTGTAAGCAGAAACGATGGCCACATTGGCCGCATCCAGCAGACGCAGGGTCTGTTTGTCGTCACCGCTGCAGCCGGCGACGCCGTGAGCGAAGTTGGCGCATTGCAGCTTGCCCCGCTGCGGGCCTTCGCTGGCAGCTGCACGGATCATCTCAAGGTAGCGCTGGCGCGTGGCGCGGCTGCGCTCGACAAGACGTTCGGTAACTTCGACAACGCGGGGATGCATGGGAAATCTCCAGGCTAGCTGCTAGCGTCTGTTTGTATTTACAACAAAATATTGCCACCCGGCACGCTTGATTTCCATAGCGATGGGAATAATCTTGTAATTACAACAACAAATTAACGAGACCCTCACCATGACACTACGAATCGCCATCAATGGCTTCGGCCGTATCGGCCGCAACGTGCTACGCGCACTTTATACCCAGAATTATCGTCAGCACCTGCAAGTCGTGGCCATCAACGATCTGGGCGACAGCACGATCAATGCGCACCTCCTGCAATATGACAGCGTCCACGGCCATTTCCCCGAAGAAGTGAAAGTCGACGGCGAAAGCCTGTGGATAAAGGGTGATCGCATCGCCGTCAGCGCCATTCGCAACCCGGCCGAGCTGCCCTGGAAAACCCATCAGGTCGATGTGGTGCTCGAATGCACCGGGCTGTTCACCGAACGCGACAAGGCAGCCGCGCATCTTGCCGCCGGCGCGCGCAAGGTATTGATCTCCGCGCCTGCCAAAGGCGCCGACGCCACCGTGGTGTACGGCGTCAACGAACAGGTGCTAACGCCGGACATGCAGATCATCTCCAATGCCTCCTGCACCACCAACTGCCTGGCGCCGGTGGCGCAGGTGCTGCAGCGCGAGCTGGGCATCGAACAGGGGCTAATGACCACCATCCACGCCTACACCAACGACCAGAATCTGTCCGATGTCTACCACAGCGACCTTTACCGCGCGCGCTCGGCAACCCAATCGATGATCCCGACCAAGACTGGTGCGGCCGAAGCGGTCGGCCTGGTGCTGCCGGAGCTGGCCGGCAAGCTCACCGGCATGGCGGTACGCGTACCGGTGATCAATGTGTCACTGGTTGACCTGACCCTGCAGGTCAAACGCGAAACCACCGCAGAGGAAGCCAACGCCCTGCTCAAGGCGGCCAGCGAGCAATCCTCGGTGCTGGGTTACAACGTGCTGCCGCTGGTGTCCTGCGACTTCAACCACAACCCGTTGTCATCGATCTTCGACGCCAACCACACCAAGGTCAGCGGCAAGCTGCTCAAGGTGATGGCCTGGTATGACAACGAGTGGGGCTTCTCCAACCGCATGCTGGACAACTGCCTGGTGCTGGCCCGCTTGAACTGAACAGGAGGCTCGATGAGCCGTATCAGCTTTACCCGCGCCGAACTGCCGGCGCGCAAGCGCATCGCCCTGGTAGCGCACGATCACTGCAAGGGCTTCCTGCTCGACTGGTGCGAACGTCAGCGCGACAAGCTCGCGCGCCATGAGCTGGTGGCCACCGGCACCACCGGCCTGCTTCTGAGCAAACGTCTGGATTTACCGGTGGAGAGCATGATCAGCGGCCCGCTGGGCGGCGACCAGCAGATCGGCGCGCGCATCGCCGAACAGCGCGTGGACATGCTGGTGTTCTTCTGGGACCCGTTCGAGCCGCAGCCACACGACCCAGACATCAAGGCCCTGTTGCGCGTGGCTGCCGTCTGGAACATCCCGGTGGCGTGCAACGAAAGCAGCGCCGATTACCTGCTCAGCAGCAGCCTGCTGGAACAGCAGCACGAGTACCGTATCCCCGATTACCAGGCTTATCTAGCTGCGCGCGGCTAGCAGGCCATTGAAAAACTACCTGCGTTGGCAATACTGCGTTAAAACCGGCCTCAAAATGCTCATTTACAGCTCGTAAACTGCGCTTTTTCGGCCGTTTTTGCCTTGTCTTGCCTGCCTCGCCGACGTTTTTCAACGGCCTGCTAAAAATCCACCTTGCCCCGCCCCGCCTTGATCGCACCGCGCTTGCTCTTGCCGTCCAGACGGCGCTTCTTCGACCCGAGGGTCGGCTTGGTCGGGCGGCGCTTCTTTTCCACCTTGCCGGCCGTGCGGATAAGCTCGGCAAGGCGATCGAGGGCATCGGCACGATTCTGTTCCTGGGTGCGGTACTGCTGTGCCTTGATCACCACCACGCCATCGGCGGTGATACGACTGTCGGCAAATGCCAACAAGCGCTCCTTGTAGAACGGCGGCAGCGACGAGGCCTGGCTGTCGAAGCGCAGGTGCACGGCGCTGGACACCTTGTTGACGTTCTGCCCGCCTGCGCCCTGGGCGCGGATGGCGGTCAGCTCGATTTCTTCATCGGGGATATGAATACTGTTGGAGACGATCAGCATGGCCGTGTTTTCTTGAAAGGCATGGGCATCAGGATACCCGCCACAGCTGTAATCTTTGCTTGAAATTTCCCCACGGCATTCGTCGGGCGCCTCGGCTAACGTAGCGGCCTGTATTTTTCCGGAAGCACTCGATGGACTCGATAACCCAGGCGGTACTAGGCGCCAGCATCCAGGGCGCGCTGCTCGGCCGCTGGCAGGGGCGCAAAGCCCTGCTCTATGGCGCAATGCTCGCCACCGTTCCCGACCTGGACGTGGTCATGGATTACGGCGATGCCGTGGCCAACATGACCTACCACCGCGGCTTCAGCCATTCGCTGTTCGTTCTGAGCGGCCTGGCACTGCTACTGACCTGGCTGGCCAGGCGTTTTCGCCCGCACCCCGGTTATTCGGCCAATCGTTTACTACTGACGCTATGGCTGGTGCTGATCACTCACCCCTTACTGGACGCCTTCACCAGCTACGGTACCCAGCTGTTCTGGCCGCTGATGCCAACGCCTACAGCCTGGTCCAGCCTGTTCATCATCGACCCGCTGTACAGCGTGCCATTGCTCGCCGCGGTGGTGATCAGCCTGTTCACAGGGCTGCGCGAACAGAGCTGACGCGTACCGGCCGTGGCGCTGACGGTGTCGATGCTGTACATCGGCTTCAGCCTGACCGGCAAGTTCATGGCCGAGCAGCGCGTGGAGCGTGAGCTGGCGCGCCAGGGCATTCAGGCCGAACAACTGTTCATCACCCCAACGCCGTTCAACACCCTGCTGTGGCGAGTGATCGTACTGGACGGCGAGGACTATCACGAAGCCCTGATCGGCTGGTTCGATGACCAGCCACCGCAACTGCAGCGCCTGCCACGCGGTACGCACCTGCGCGAACCACTGGCGGCCTCGCCGATGCACCAGCGCCTGGAGTGGTTCACCGGTGGCGTGCTGCGTTACGACCAGGTCGGTGATCGCCTGATCGTCACCGACCTGCGCCTGGGCATGACCGGTTTTCACCCTTTCCGCTTCGACTTCGCCCAGTTGCGCGATGGCCAGTGGCAGGTGCACCCGCGCCTCGATCGTCTGCCGTTTGAGCGCGGCGAAGTCGGGCACCTGACGCTGTTGTTCAAACGCATCTGGCAACCCGGACTGGAGGTTCCACTGCTGGCTTGGGCCAGCGAGTTGCAGAAACCACTTTTGACTGAGACTCGCTCGCACTAACAGCGGTACTATCAGCGTCCATTTATCTGGGCAGGGCGCCTGCAATGCTGTTTCGCCGCTTCGAATCCCTGATCGACGTCTTCAAACCCAGCCCCGACGTCGCCCCGCCAGCCGGCATGCTGCACTTCTACGGCCACTACCTGAAACAAGTGTGGCCGCTGATGGTCGCCGTGCTGATCATCGGCTTCTTCGCCGCCCTGATCGAGGTGGCGCTGTTCAGCTTCCTCGGCCAATTGATCGACATGGCTCAGGCCAGCACGGACGCCAGCACCTTCTTCCACGAGCACCAGCGCGAGTTGTTGTGGATGCTGCTGGTGGCGCTGATCATCCGCCCCATCGTGTTCGGCCTGCACAACCTGCTCACCCATCAGGCGGTGAACCCTGGCCTGACCAACCTGATTCGCTGGCAGAACCACCGCTACGTGCTCAAGCAGAGCCTGAGCTTCTTCCAGAACGATTTCGCCGGGCGCGTCGCCCAGCGCGTGATGCAGACCGGCCCCTCGCTGCGCGACTCGGCCATGCAGGTGATCGACGCGCTGTGGCACGTGGTGGTCTATGCCGGCAGCGCGCTTTACCTGTTCGCCGCCGCCGACCTGCGCCTGGTGGTGCCGCTGGCCCTGTGGATCGTCGGTTACAGCGCGGCCCTGTGGTACTTCGTACCGCGCATCAAGGCGCGCTCGGCCGCCGCCTCCTCGGCACGCTCCAAGGTCATGGGCCGGGTGGTGGACGGCTACAGCAACATCGCCACGCTCAAGCTGTTCGCCCACTCGCAGGAAGAAGAAGGCTACGCCCGCGAAGCCATGCAGGACCTGCTCGACAAATTCCGCCTGCAGTCGCGCACCATCACCGCGCTGGACTTTCTCATCACCTGCCTGAACGGCGTGCTGATCGTCGGCACCGGCGCCCTGGCGCTGTGGCTGTGGAGCCAGTCGCTGATCACCACCGGCGCCATCGCCCTGGCGCTGGGCCTGGTGATCCGCATCAACAACATGGCTGAATGGATCATGTGGGTGGTCAACGGCATCTTCGAGAACGTCGGCACCGTGCAGGACGGCATGCAGACCATCGTCCAGCCGCGCCAGGTGCTCGATCGCCCGGACGCCAAACCGATCAAGGTGCAACAAGGCGGCGTGCGCTTCGACGACATCCACTTCCACTACGGCAAGAAGGGCGGCGTGATCGCCGGCCTCAGCATCGATATTCGCCCCGGCGAGAAAATCGGCCTGGTCGGCCCCTCCGGCGCCGGCAAGTCGACCCTGGTCAACCTGCTGCTGCGCCTGTACGACCTGGAAAGCGGCGGCATCCTGATCGACGACCAGGACATCGCCACGGTGACCCAGGAAAGCCTGCGCGCCAACATTGGCGTGGTGACCCAGGACACCTCACTGCTGCATCGCTCGATCCGCGACAACTTGCGCTACGGCAAACCCGGCGCCAGCGACGACGAACTCTGGGAAGCGGTGCGCAAGGCGCGCGCCGATGCGTTCATCCCTACCCTCGATGACAGCCAGGGCGGCCGCGGCCTGGATGCGCAGGTGGGCGAGCGCGGCGTGAAACTGTCCGGTGGCCAACGCCAGCGCATCGCCATCGCCCGCGTGCTGCTCAAGGACGCGCCGATCCTGGTGCTCGACGAAGCCACCTCGGCACTGGATTCGGAAGTCGAAGCGGCCATTCAGGAAAGCCTGGACAGCCTGATGGAAGGCAAGACGGTGATCGCCATCGCCCACCGCCTGTCGACCATCGCACGCATGGATCGTCTGGTGGTGATCGACAAGGGCCAGGTCATCGAAACCGGCACCCACGCCGAACTGATCGCTCACGGCGGCCTGTACGCACGCCTCTGGCAGCATCAGACCGGCGGTTTCGTCGGGATGGAGTGAAACTGTGGGAGGGGCTTCAGCCGCGACTCGCCGCTGAAGGACCTCCCACCACAACCTGGTTACTCTGCCATTGGCTTCTTGCGCTTGAGCGGCGCGCTGCCGTCGGCACTGACCAGAGTTGATGGCTTGCCAGCCGGGCGCGGGCCAGCCTTGCGCTTGGGCGCGGCAGCTTTCTTCGGGTCTTTCTTCTCGGCCTTTTTCTTCTTGCTGCCAGCGGCCTTGCCGGACGCCTTGAGGTTTTTCGGCCCCTGGTAGACGCCTTTGAGCTCCTTGATGGTGCGGCGCTCGAAACGCTGCTTGAGGTAACGCTCGATGCTCGACATCAGGTTCCAGTCGGTATGGCAGATCAGCGACACCGCCAGGCCTTCGCCACCAGCGCGGCCGGTGCGGCCGATGCGGTGCACGTATTCGTCGCCGGAACGTGGCATGTCGAAGTTGATCACCAGATCCAGCCCCTCGACATCCAGGCCACGCGCGGCCACGTCGGTGGCCACCAGGACCTTGACGGCTCCCTGGCGCAGGCGCTCGATGGCCAGCTTGCGGTCCTTCTGGTCCTTCTCGCCGTGCAGCACGAAGGCCTTGACCCCGGCGGCGACCAGCTTGCCGTACAGGCGGTCAGCCTGCACCCGGGTGTTGCTGAAGACGATGGCCTTGTCATAGGTCTCGTTGGCCAGCAGCCAGTCGACCAACTGCTCCTTGTGATGGTTGTGGTCAGCGGTGATGACCTGCTGACGCGTGCCTTCGTTGAGCTGACTGACGCTGTTGAGCATCAGGTGCTGCGGCTCCCTGAGCACCTTGGCAACCATCTCGCGCAGGCCATTGCCGCCAGTAGTGGCGGAAAACAGCAGGGTCTGATGCGGGCCGCAGGCCTCGGCCAGACGCTGGGCGTCTTCGGCGAAGCCCATGTCGAGCATACGGTCGGCCTCGTCGAACACCAGCACCTCGACCTCATCGAGCGGCAAGTTGCCGGCATTGGCATGTTCGATCAGACGTCCTGGCGTGCCGATGAGGATGTCGATCTTGCGCATCATCGCGGCCTGCACCTTGAAGTCCTCGCCACCGGTGACCAGGCCGGCCTTGAGGAAGGTGAACTGGGCGAAGCGCTCGACTTCCTTGAGCGTCTGCTGCGCCAGCTCGCGGGTCGGCAGCAGGATCAGCGCGCGGATACTCAGACGTTGCTTAGAGTTGCCGTCACCCAGCAGGCGATTGAGCAACGGCAGGACGAACGCGGCGGTCTTGCCGCTGCCGGTCTGGGCGATCACCCGCAGGTCCTTGCCCTGAAGCGCAGGCGGAATCGCTGCCGCCTGCACCGGCGTCGGCTCGACGAAGTTAAGCTCGGCCACGGCTTTCAGCAGGCGTTCATGCAGGGCGAATTGGGCAAACACGGGGGCACTACCTCGAAAAATCGACAAAACGGTGCATAGCCTAACGGTTTCCGGCGTCGGGGCCGAATTTCTTTGCATGCGGCTCACATTCAGGCGCCGACAGACGGCCGCCTGCCACATTACGACGCCTACTAATGGAAGCAGATCGGACGCGACGTGGTGCTGGCGGCCATCGCCACGGGCATCGCCTACGAGATCCTGCGTGAGGTGCTGGACTGAGAGGCTTCCGACAAGCGGTGCGGCGCATGACGAACTTGTTTCGGCGGCACCACTCCAACTTTCAGATAGCACGCCGATAGGTGCATGATGACCCCGTCCCTGATCTACCACGTCACCTCCAGCCTCGATGGCTACATCGCGCGCCCCGATGGCCGCATCGACTGGTTCGACTCCCTGCTGCAGGCTGACGAGGAGTACAGCTTCCAGTACTTCTACTCGGGCATCGACGCCCTGCTGATGGGGCGGGTCACCTATGAAGCGCTGCTCCAGCGCGGCGGCCCCTGGCCCTACCCCGGCAAGCCCTGCGTGGTGCTGACGCGCCTCGCCCTGCCGCGCGCCAGCGATGAAATTCAGCTGACCCACTGCACTCCGGCCCAAGCCGTTGCGGCCCTGAACGAAGCCGGTTTTCAGCGCCTCTGGCTGGTCGGCGGCAGCCTGCTCGCCGGCAATTGCTACACCGCCGGGCTGATCGACGAGATGGTGATCAATCTGGTGCCACACCTGCTTGGTGCCGGCGTTCCGCTACTGGCCACCGGCATGGAACGCAGCCTGACGCTGAGCGAGCAGCGCCGCTTCAACAGCGGCACCCTGCAGCTGCACTATCAGGTGCAGAAGCAGGCCAGTGCAGTGACACCAATCCCCGCGCCGCGCATCAACGCGGCCTGACGCTCTCGCGCTGCTGCCTGTGCAGCAGCCGCGCGCTGTCCCAACCGACCAGCAGGACCGCCGCCCAGATCGGCAGGTAGGTCAGCCATTGCCCCGCATCGAAGGTCTCACCCAGCACCAGTAGCGCCACGCCGAACAAAAGTACCGGCTCGACATAGCTGAGAATGCCGAACAACCCCAGCGGCAGCAGCCTACTCGACGCCATGTAAGCGGCAAACGCCAGGGTACCGATCAGCGCCATCGCCGGCACCAGCAACCACAGCTGCGGACGATCAACGAACGCGCCGACGGGACCGTAGGCAATGATCAGCCAGATCGCCAAGGGCGCCAGCATCAGCATCTCCAACACGAAGCCGGACAAAGCGTCCAGGCGCATCCAGCGGCGTAACATGAAATAAGGCGGGTAACCCAGGGCGGTGACCAGCGTCAGCCAGGAGAACGCCTGAGTACGCCAAAGCTCGTGCAGGACACCGAGCATGGCGCAGGCCACCGCCAGCTGTTGCAGCGGGCGCAGGCGCTCGCCGAAGAACAGTCGCCCGGTCAGCACCATGGCCAACGGCAGCAGGAAGTAGCCCATGGACACTGCCAGCATGTGCCCGGCCAGTGGCGCCCAGAGAAATAGCCCCCACTGCACGCCGATCAGCACCGCCGCCAACGGGCAGGCGGCCAGCAACAGCGGCTCGCGGCGCAAGCGTACGAAGGTCTCGCGCAGCGAGCCTGTCTGCCGCGCCAGCAGCACCAGCAACAGGACAAAAGGAATCGACCAGAGCACGCGCTGCGCGAAGATCTGCACACCATCGAGCGGGCTCAGCCACTGCACATAGCCGGGCAGCAAGGCGAAAAGCATCGAGGCGGCAATCGACAGCGCAACGCCACGTCCGGACAGTTGCATCAGTGCACCTCGACAGGCGTGCGCCGTTTATGACCCAGGTTGACCAGCGGCAGCGAGGCGGCGATCACCGCGCCGCCGAGGGCCAGACGCAGCAGATCGGCGTCATGATTCCAGATCAGCAGGTTGACCAGCAGACCGGCCGGCACCAGTGCGTTGTTCATCACCGCCAGGGTGCCACCGTCGACCAGACTGGCGCCCTTGTTCCACCAGTACAAACCCAGGCCGGACGCCACCACGCCGAGCCACACCAGCACGCCCCATTGCAGCGTGGAACTGGGCAGGCGTTCGCCGTTGCCCAGCACCAGGAAGGCCGGCAGCGCTATCAGCAACGCGCCCAGGTAGAAGAAACCGAAACGCCTGTACTGCGGCTCGCTCGAGGGATGTTTTAGCAACAGGTGCTTATACAGCACTTGCCCGGCGGCGAAGGTGAAGTTGGCCACCTGCAGCAGCAGGAAACCCAGCAGGAAGCCGCTGCTGATGCCGTCGTAACGAATAATCCCGGCGCCCAGCACCGCCACCAGTGCCGCCGCCAGTGCCCAAGGGTTGAACCTGCGGTTCAACGCATCCTCGATAAGCGTCACGTGCAACGGCGTAAGGATGGTGAACAGCAGCACTTCCGGTACCGTCAGTACCGAAAAGCTCAGGTACAGGCAGACGTAGGTGATACCGAACTGCAGCGCGCCAATCAGCAGCATGCCACGCACGAACGCCGGAGCGTGGCCGCGCCAGCGGGTCAGCGGCACGAACAGCAAACCGGCAATGACAATACGCGTCAGCACTGCAAAATAGCTGTCGACCCGACCGGCAAGGTATTCACCGATCAGACTGAAGGAGAAGGCCCACAGCAGGGTGACGATCAGCAGGTAACGCATTGGACGCTCCGGGTCGAACTGGGGCCGGCACCATAGCCCAGCCAGACGACAACAGCCAGATCAGCGTCGCTGCGTCTCGACCTCGTGCTGCAGCTGATCGCCCATCAGGCTGCGTAGTTGCTCGGCCTGATCCTCATCGCTGGCACTCTGGTCGATGATGATCTCCACGCGCCGGTTCAATGCTCGCTGCTGAGGCGAATCGTTGGCTACCCGCGGCCGGGTATCGGCGAACCCCTTGACCTCCAGCCTTTGCGGCTCAAGCGCGGGGTTGAACAGCAGGGCATTGGCTACCGCCGATGCGCGTGCGGCAGACAAATCCCAGTTCGAGCGATAGCGCGCGGTGCTGATCGGCAGGTCGTCGGTATGACCTTCAACGGTCAGGGTGCCAGGTATCCCCGCCAGCAGCTCGCTCATGCCCAACAGCATGTCTTCGAACGCCGGCGTCAGCTCCGACGAGCCGGAAGCGAAGGAGCCGCGCTCCTCGACCCTGAGAATGATCCGCCGCCTTTCTTCCAGCAACTGCAGGCGCCCCTCGCTCAGCTCGCTCTGCAGAAGTTGCTGCAGCGCAGTGACGCTCTCGCTCATCTGCTGATCAACCTGCGCCTCGGCGCGCGCCAGCAATTCGGCCTCAGCATCGCCGCGCAGGGTATCGAGATGGGGATCCCGGGTGGTGGTCTGCTGACGAATTTCCTGCACTTCCGTCGGCTCCGGCTTACCGGGGGAAAATTTGTCGAACACCGGGCTGGTGCCCAGTGGCACCTCCAGCGCCGGTACCTCGCGCTGCACACCAAAGGCTTTGGCCAACTCGCCGGCGATTTGCTTGAAGCGCTGCGCATCGATTTCGGAAAACGACAGCAGCAGCACGAAGAAGCACATCAGCAGCGACATCAGGTCAGCGAAGGTCATGACCCAGGCTGGCATCGCCCGGGTTTCTTCTTCCGGTAGTTCCATTTCTGCCCCCTAGCCCGACTTCTCGGCCTGCAGCTCACGCTTCGAGGGCGGCAGGTAGCTCTTGAGCATCTGTTCGATAATGCGTGGATTGACACCATCCTGAATGGCCAGCAGGGCATCTATCCACAAGGCCTGCATCCGCGCCTCCTCGCTACTGCGCAGGCTCAGCTTGTCCGCCAGCGGCAGGCAGATCATGGTCGCCATCATCGCCCCGTAAAGCGTGGTCAGCAGCGCCACGGCCATCGCTGGGCCGATGGACTTGGGGTCCTCCATGTTCGACAGCATCTGCACCAGGCCCACCAGCGTACCGATCATGCCCATGGCGGGCCCGACGTCGCCCATGGCGGAAAACACCTTGGCCCCCTCGCGGTTGCGCTCGAGCGTCAACACCCTCTCCTTTTCCAGAAAGGCGCGAATGGTGTCCTGGCCCTGGCCGTCGATCATCAGCTGCACGCCGGCCGACAGAAACGGCGAACTGAAGTCGCGCCCTTCCAACGCCAATACGCCCTCCTTGCGCGCTACCTGAGCGATCTCAACCATCTCGCTGATGCAGCTTTCCACCGATGGCAGACGGAAGCGAAACGCCCTGGCCACCACCTTGAAGGCCCCGAGAAACTGCCCGAAGCTGAATTTCACCAGCACCACGAACAGACTGCCTACCACTACGATTAGCAGCGACGGCACGTTGAAGAACACCTCGCTGGATGCTCCGAGAATAATCGCCGCGCCGATCACCACCAAAGCACCCACCAAACCGATCAGCGTCGCCAGATCCACCGTTTTTCCCCAGCCTTGCGCGGGACGAGCCTAGTACGGCTCGCCACGCGGATTGATAATTGGATGAGTATCGGCCACTGCGTCATTTTTTGAAGATGCAGAACCATCTACCGTAATACGCTGCGGATGAACGGTAGTGGTGAGGGCGGAACGAGCGGGCGACGCGTCCCACTTGAGAACGCGCCGCTAAGAAGGGATCAGGTCAATCAGGCAAGCTCAGCCAGTTTGGCTCTGGCCTGCGCCAGGCCTTTTTCGCTGAACTCGCCGCCCAGATTCAGGCCTTCGGCGTGAATGAACTGCACATCGTGGATACCGATGAAGGCCAGCGCCTGACGCAGGTAGGGTTCCTGATGATCCAGACCGCTGCCGGCGTAGATGCCGCCGCGAGCGGTCAGCACGAACGCGCGTTTGCCGGTCAGCAGCCCCTGCGGACCGGTTTCGGTGTATTTGAAGGTCACGCCGGCGCGCAGCACATGGTCCAGCCAGGCCTTGAGGGTGCTGGGAATGGCGAAGTTGTACATCGGTGCAGCCAGCACCAGCACATCGGCGGCCAGCAGCTCATCGGTCAGCTGATTGGAGCGCGCCAGCGCAGCTTTTTCCGCCTCGCTCTGCTGCTCGCTCGGGGTCATCCAGCCACCCAGCAGCGTGGCATCGAGGTGAGGTACAGGCTCGGCTGCCAGGTCGCGAACCTGAATCTGGTCAGCGGGGTGCTCGGCCTGCCACTTGGCGATGAATTGCTGAGTCAGTTCGCGAGAGACCGAACCTTGCTGGCGGGCGCTACTTTCAATTACGAGAACACGGGACATGTCTGAAGGCTCCATCGGGTAGTTGAGAGTCGATGGAGCACAGATTATAGACGCATCATTCGATTAAAAAGCGTAAATATCCGCTTACATATATCGATGAATTTGATTTATCTGCAAGCCGCGTCTAGGCTTTCCTCACTTTAGCCCGCAGGTCAGATTGATTCGCAGGCGAATCACGCTGCGGCTGAACTTCACCGTCATGTTGTTGCTGGCGCCTGGAGCCAGGACGGTGCGCCGGGTACGCGGCGCCTCGGGGCCATTGCGGAACACCGCACTGCACTCGGCTTCGCTCTGACCATAGTTGTAGAGCTTCAACGCCGCCATGTTGTGGTCGATATCCTGGGTAGTGGCTGAGACCTCGGCGCCGTTGAGCTGTTTTTCCACTTCGATGGGATAGGCATGAGCGGCTAGCGGCAGGAAGGCGAACAGCAAACAGATTATTTTTTTCATCGGTGCTCTCCAACATCGGTGAGCCAGTGTAACAGGCCGACTCAGGCAGGATGATGTGATGAAAGCTCCTCGCGTAACCCTGGATCAATGGCGCACGCTGCAAGCCGTGGTGGATCAGGGCGGCTTCGCCCAGGCCGCCGAAGTGCTGCACCGCTCGCAATCCTCGGTCAGCTATACCGTGGCGCGCATGCAGGAACAACTCGGCGTACCGCTGCTGCGCATCGACGGCCGCAAGGCCGTGCTCACCGAGGCCGGCGACGTGCTGCTGCGCCGCTCGCGGCAACTGGTCAAGCAGGCCAGCCAACTGGAAGACCTGGCGCACCACATGGAGCAGGGCTGGGAAGCCGAAGTGCGCCTGGTGGTGGACGCCGCTTACCCCACCGCCAATATCGTCCGCGCCTTGACCGCCTTCATGCCGCAGAGCCGGGGTTGCCGCGTGCGCCTGCGCGAGGAAGTGCTGTCCGGGGTCGAAGAAGTGCTGCTCGAAGGCACCGCCGACCTGGCCATCAGCGCGCTGAACATCACCGGTCACCTGGGTATCGAGCTGAACGAAGTGGAGTTCGTCGCCGTCGCCAACCCTGAGCACCCGTTGCACCGCCTGCAACGCGAGCTGAGTTTTCAGGATCTCGAAGGGCAGATGCAGGTCGTGACCCGTGACACGGGTCGCCTGCAACCGCGCGATGCCGGCTGGCTGGGCGCGGAGCAGCGCTGGACGGTCGGCAGCCTGCCCACTGCGCGCACCTTCGTCAGCAGCGGCCTGGGCTTCGCCTGGCTGCCACGCCACCTGATCGACCGGGAAATGCAGGAAGGCCTGCTCAAACCATTGCCGCTGGCTCAGGGCGGCATCCGCAAGCCACGCTTCTTCCTCTACAGCAACAAGGAGCGCGTGCTCGGCCCGGCCACGCAGATTCTCATCGAGCTGATCAAGAACTTCGACGCCGCCCCCCTGGACGCCGCCTTCGCCGCCCCGCAGTCGAACCACTGAGAGCCCCTGCATGCCCTACTTCGACAACGATGGCTGCCCCCTGCACTATGAGGACTACGGCCAGGGTACGCCGCTGTTGCTGGTGCATGGCCTGGGCTCGAGCACGCGCGACTGGGAATACCAGATTCCCGCGCTCGCGCAGCACTATCGGGTGATCGCCCTTGACGTACGCGGTCACGGCCGCTCGGACAAGCCGCGCGGCGCCTATCGCATCGCCGATTTCGCCGATGACGTGGCGGCGCTGATCGAATACCTGCAATTGCCCCCCGTACACCTGGTAGGCATCTCCATGGGAGGCATGATCGGCTTTCAGCTTGGCGTCGACCGCCCTGAACTGCTGCGCAGCCTGACCATCGTCAACAGCGGGCCCGAGGTCAAGGCGAAAAGTCCGCGTGACTGGCTGGAAATTGCCAAGCGCTGGACGCTCTCGCGCCTGCTCAGCCTGGAGACCATCGCCAAGGCGTTGGCCAAGCTGCTGTTCCCCAGACCGGAACAGGCCGAGCTGCGGCGCAAGGTCGAAGAACGCTGGCCGCAGAACGACAAGCGCGCCTATCTCGCCAGCCTCGATGCCATCATCGGCTGGGGCGTGCGGGAACGCCTGGAACGCATCACCTGTCCTACCCTGGTCATCACCGCCGACCGCGACTACACGCCAGTTGAACGCAAACGTGAATACGTGGCAGAAATGCCCGATGCGCGTCTGCTGGTGATCGAAAATTCGCGCCACGCCACACCATTGGATCAACCCGAACGCTTTAATAGCGCCCTGCTCGCCTTCCTCGGCGAGACTGCCAACAAGGAAAACTGACCATCATGCTCAAGCAACTCGTTCTCGCCACTGGCGCCCTGCTGCTGTCGTCCAGCCTGCTGGCTGCGGAAAACCCCAAGGTGCTGCTGACCACCAGCCTGGGTGAGGTGGAAGTGGAGCTGGCCGCCGACAAGGCACCGGTCAGCACGCAGAACTTCCTCCAGTACGTCGACAGCGGCTTTTACAACGGCACGCAGTTCCACCGGGTGATTCCGGGCTTCATGATCCAAGGCGGCGGTTTCGATGCCGACATGCGCCAGAAGGACACCGAAGCACCTATCAAGAACGAGGCCGACAATGGCCTGCACAACGTCCGTGGCACCCTGGCCATGGCCCGCACTCAAGCGCGCGACTCTGCCACCAGCCAGTTCTTCATTAACCACAAGGACAACGCCTTCCTCGACCACAGCTCGCACGACTTCGGCTACGCCGTGTTCGGCAAGGTGACCCGCGGCATGGACGTGGTGGACAAGATCGCCCAGGTACCCACCGGCAACCGCGGCATGCACCAGAACGTACCGCGCGAGCCTGTGCTGATCATCGACGCCAAGCGCCTTTAAATATTCAAGACCGCAGTTCGCGGACAAGTCCGCTCCCACAGGCCCTACTCTGCTGATAGTCACTCCGTGGGAGCGGGCTTGCCCGCGAATAACAAGGCGCCGCGGGCGCACCTGATCAGCACCGTAGCCCGGATGCAATCCGGGAGATCGCACCACGACTGATCAAGCACCTGTAGGAGCGAATTCATTCGCGATTGGCCAATACGCATCGCGAATAAATTCGCTCCTACAACGACAAAGCCGCCCACTGGGCGGCTTTGTCATTTTCACGAAACGGCTTACTTCTCGACGAAGGCGCGTTCGATCAGATAGTCACCCGGCTCACGCATGCGCGGGGAAATCTTCAGGCCGAAGCTGTCGAGCACTTCGCTGGTCTCGTCGAGCATGCTCGGGCTACCGCAGATCATCGCGCGGTCGTCCTGCGGGTTGATCGGCGGCAGGCCGATGTCGGCGAACAGCTTGCCGCTGCGCATCAGATCGGTCAGGCGGCCCTGATTCTCGAACGGCTCACGGGTCACGGTCGGGTAGTAGATCAGCTTGTTCTTCAGCGCGTCGCCGAAGAATTCGTTCTGCGGCAGGTGCTCGGTGATGAACTCGCGGTAGGCGACTTCGTTCACGTAACGCACGCCGTGCACCAGAATCACCTTCTCGAAGCGCTCGTAGGTTTCCGGGTCCTGGATCACGCTCATGAACGGCGCCAGGCCGGTGCCGGTGCTCAGCAGGTACAGGTGCTTGCCGGGGTTGAGGTCATCGAGCACCAGGGTGCCGGTGGGCTTCTTGCTGATGATGATCTCGTCGCCTTCCTTCAGGTGCTGCAGCTGCGAGGTCAGCGGGCCGTCCGGCACCTTGATGCTGAAGAATTCCAGGTGCTCTTCCCAGTTCGGGCTGGCGATGGAGTACGCGCGCATCAACGGGCGGCCATTGTCCTGCTGCAGGCCGATCATCACGAACTGGCCATTTTCGAAGCGCAGGCCCGGATCACGGGTGCACTTGAAGCTGAACAGCGTATCGTTCCAGTGGTGGACGCTGAGCACGCGCTCGACGTTCATATTGCTCATGATGATTTCCTCGAAGTACTTCAGCGCCGAAGGCGCGATTGCGCGGCATTCTATTCGCGGCAACAATATCTGTTAAGTGGATTATCAAGATATAGGTTATCGGTTATATCGATATGCGATTTACTCTCAGACAACTTCAGGTATTCGTTGCCGTGGCGCAGCATGAGAGCGTCTCGCGCGCGGCGCAATCGCTCGCATTGTCGCAGTCGGCGACCAGCACCTCGCTGACCGAGCTGGAACGCCAGTCCGACTGCCAGCTGTTCGATCGCGCCGGCAAGCGCCTGGCGCTCAACGCATTGGGCCGGCAGTTGCTGCCCGAGGCCGTGGCGCTGATCGACCAGGCGCGCGAGATCGAACGCCTGCTGAGCGGTAAGAGTGGTTATGGCTCGCTGAACGTCGGCGCCACGCTGACCGTGGGCAACTACCTGGCCACGCTACTGATTGGCAGCTTCATGCAGCACCACCCGGAGTGTCGGGTGAAATTGCAGGTGCACAACACCGCCCATGTGGTGCAGCAGATCGCCCATTACGAGCTGGATCTCGGTTTGATCGAAGGCAACTGCCAGCACCCGGACATTGAGGTGCAACCCTGGGTCGAGGATGAGCTGGTGGTGTTCTGCGCCCCGCAGCACCCGCTGGCCAAGCGCGGCAGCGCCAGCCTGGAAGAGCTGACGCACGAAGCCTGGATTCTGCGCGAACAGGGCTCGGGCACCCGCCTGACCTTCGATCAGGCCATGCGTCATCACCCGCGCAACCTCAATATCCGCCTGGAGCTGGAACACACCGAGGCGATCAAACGCGCGGTGGAATCAGGCCTGGGCATCGGCTGCATTTCGCGCCTGGCGCTACGCGACGCCTTTCGCCGCGGCAGTCTGATGCCGGTGGAGACCCCGGAATTGGACCTGCGCCGGCAGTTCTACTTCATCTGGCACAAGCAGAAGTACCAGACGGCGGCGATGCGCGAGTTTCTCGAGCAGTGTCGTGCGCTGACCGCCGGAGTCAGCCGCAGTGATCAGATCGTCCTGCCACCGATCGTCTGAACGGTCAGCGGCGCTCCGGCGTCACGCGGCGCCTCGATATCAGCCCGGAATCGACTCCATCTGCTGCAACAGCAGCGCCGCCTGAGTGCGGGTACGCACGCCGAGCTTGCGGAAAATCGCCGTAACATGCGCCTTGACCGTCGCCTCGGACACGCTCAGCTCGTAGGCGATCTGCTTGTTCAGCAGACCTTCGCAAACCATGGTCAGTACGCGGAACTGTTGCGGCGTCAGGCTGGCGAGGCCGGCGCTGGCGGCCTTGGCCTCTTCGGACACCGGTGCGCTCTCCTCGGCCAGCGGCGGCCACCAGGTGTCGCCATCGAGCACCTGACGCACGGCCTGCTGCAAGGTGTCCAGCGGGCTGGATTTGGGGATGAAGCCGCTGGCGCCGAACTCGCGGGAGCGGTTGACCACGGAAGCTTCTTCCTGAGCGGAAATCATCACTACGGGTATCTGCGGGTACTGACCGCGCAGCAGCACCAGGCCGGAAAACCCGTAGGCGCCCGGCATGTTCAGATCGAGCAGGACCAGGTCCCAGTCGCTCTTGGCGGCCAGATGGCCTTCAAGTTCAGCGATGCTGGCAGCTTCTACCAGACGGACCTCAGGCCCCAGCCCCAGGGTCAATGCTTGCTGCAGTGCGCTGCGAAACAGCGGGTGGTCGTCGGCAATCAGGATTTCATAGGCGGCCATTGGCAGATCCTGTTCTTCTTATGAGTGGCACCGAGGTGAGTATGGCAGTGCTTTTCGCCTGAAGATCCGCTCAAGCCTGCTCATCCACATCACAGACTCCCCACTCGGACCGACGGCGGCGCTCAGCATGCCGAGCTGTGGCGGGGTGGTCAAGCTCAACGCTTTGCGGCAGCATGCGCAACTTTCCTAGCGAGACGCTCCGATGCGAAGCCAAGCCCTGCGCGCCGACCTGTTGATGCTGATTACCGCGATGATCTGGGGCAGCTCATTCGTCGCCCAGCGCCTGGGCATGGATAATATCGGCCCCTTCCTTTATACCGGCCTGCGTTTCGTCCTGGCCTGCCTGGCGCTGCTGCCGGTGCTGGCCCTGCTGCAACGTCGTCAAAAACGCCCCGTCGCTCCTCTGAATCGCAACCTGCTGATCGGTGGCGTGATCATGGGCCTGGCGCTGTCGCTGGGCATCAACCTGCAGCAGGTCGGCCTGCTGTTCACCACAGTGACCAACTCCGGCTTCATCACCGGGCTGTACGTGATCGTCGTACCGATTCTCGGCCTGCTGATCGGCCAGCGCAGCAGTGCAGGCATCTGGCTGGGCGCCAGCCTGGCGGTGGTCGGCATGTTTTTGCTCAGCGTCGGTGAGGGTTTCACCGTGGCCTCAGGCGACTGGCTGCAGCTGGCCGGCGCCTTCGTCTGGGGTGTTCACGTGTTGCTGGTGGGCTACTTCGCCAGCCGCCACGACCCGCTGCGCCTGGCCTTCATCCAGTTCGCCACCTGCGCGGTGATCAGCCTGCTACTGGCAGCGGTATTCGAAACCGCGACACTGGACGGCATCCTCCAGGCCGCACCGGCCATTCTCTATGGCGGCCTGTTCGGCGTAGCGGTGGGCTTTACCCTGCAGGTGGTCGCGCAGCAGCATGCCATCGCCTCGCACGCGGCGATCATTCTCTCGCTGGAGGCGGTGTTCGCCGCGATAGCCGGCGCCCTGCTGCTGGGTGAGGTGCTGGCACTGCGCGGCTATCTGGGTTGTGCACTGATGTTCGGCGGCATGCTGCTGGCTCAGCTGTGGCCCAAGCCTCTGCCGAGCGATCTCAGCGGTACGACTGCAAGCGCTGGTGCAGAGCGTCGTTGAGCTCCAGTGGCAGGCGCCGCTTAGCCGCCAGGTAGTGCTGGCTGAAAGCATCGAGATAGTCGTCCAGCGCCTCGCCGGCGCGCAGATCACCCGCCAGCTCCAAGCACATGGCGGCCACTTCGGCCGTGCACAGATGCTCCCCGCGCGTGGAGCGACGCAGACGATAGCGTGACAGTTGCGCCGGGGTCAGGCTGAGCACCGGCAAGGCGTCCAGATAAGGGCTCTTGCGAAACATTTTGCGCGCCTCGGTCCAGGTGGCATCGAGCAGCACGAACAGCGGCCGCTTACCGGGCACAAGCCGCACCTCTTCCACCACGCGCTGCGGCGTTACGTACTCACCGGGAAAGACCAGATAGGGCTGCCACTGCGGATCGGCCAACAGCTCCAGCAGCGCCGGATCGACAGCGGTGCGCATCCAGCCGAAGGCGTAAGTTTCAGGCACCACGTCGGCGATCAGCCAACCGGTATTGCTAGGTTTCAGCGCCTCGATATCGTGCATCACCAGGCACATGCCGGCATTGGCCTGGACCTGCGGGCGCCAGGCACACAGGCAATGCGTCGGCTGCACCCGGCAGTGCGGACAGCGCTCGGCACGCGAGCCGCGGGCGATGAAGGGTTTTACGCTGCGCGCCAGGCGCTCTGCGCGCAAACGGGCAACGGCATGTGGGGCTGGATGAGTCATGGAGGGAGCAACTGCAAACGGGGGCGGGATTCTACCACCGCGCTCGCCCTTCGAACGGCGTGGGCCAAGGACAGACCGATGAAGTGGATGCGGGGGTCGTACGCGCCGGCGCGGTCGTCGCCCAGATCAGGCCAGCCGAGGTAGGCGGCCGAGCATCTCGCCTGAACGTCGCACATCCATTGGATGACGGCATGCCTGCGCCCGAGCGTCTGGCCAAACCAGTACACTACCTAAGGTCATCACGTACCGGCTTGCGTCGAAAAAGGCGAGTCTTGCCGCCTGGACAGCATGCAGCGCTGTTATCGGTAATACGCCGTTTCAGACAGCCAACGGCCGTGCCGCGAACATTCTTCCCGAGGCCCTGTCCAACCCTCGTCCACGTTTTCAGGAGTCATTACATGCTGCGCTACATCCTTCCCGCCCTCGCGTTCAGCCTGATGTTTTCTACCGTTCAGGCCGCTTCGCTGAAGGAGATGGAACTGACTCGCACCCTGGAGCAGGTCGCCCGGCAAAGCAGCGAAGGCACGCCACGGGCGATCAACGAGGACATTCTCGATCAGGGCTATACCGTGGAAGGCCATACGCTGATCAACCACCTCAGCGTACGTGAAGCGCATGCTGCGCAGATGCGCGGCAATCCCGATATCGTGCGTGCGCAACTGGCCGCCAGCGTCTGCCGCAATTCGGGTTATCGCAGCCTGCTGGCCGAAGGCGCGCAACTGCGTTACCAGTTCAGCGAATACCGCAGCAATCGCCCGGTAGCCGTCGAAGTCTTCGACAAGGGCGACTGCGGCCTCTGATCGAAGGCTGGCGTCAGCCCCTGTGCACCCGGCGCTGCGCGTCATCGGCGCGCAGTTCGGCAAGCAAGGCCTCCATGTAGCGTGAGCGTCGCCCACCACCTTCGAGGCGACGCATGCACTCGTCCTCGAGACTCAGCTGGCTGTTATGTGCTGCCTGCTGCAGCATGCGATAGAGGCTCGTTTCAATCTCCAGAGTCAGCTTGGGCATGCCTGTCACTCCCTTCACCTTGACCAAACAGCAGACTCGGCGTAGCGGGCGAGGTTCCGCCGCTCGTCGGCTACCAGCCCTATGCCCACCAGCCGCGGACAGAAGCAGTTCTTCATGGCTGGCAGATCCTGCATGAGCGACTGAACAGAATCGCCCCGTAATCGACGCTTACGAAAAGCGGGCAACGAAACGGCAGCGTGGCTGTGGCAAGCTACCTGACACGCCATAATCAGGGAGCCGGCCAAGTTGAGCGGCTGTGCCTTTCTCAGGCCCGGAAGAGGAGAGTTTCCATGCCCTTTGAAGCGGACGACTATCTGTCGCGCCACGTGCAAACCAGCGAGGTCGACCTGAGCAGCAAGGTAGAGGAACTGGTGGCGCTGGCAGCCCCGAGCAACAGCCCCAACCTGTCGCTTTACCGTGAAATGCTCACCACCGTCATCCATATGGCCCAGGCAGATCGCAACCGCTGGGATGCCAAGATCATGATGCAGACCCTGCGCGAAATGGAACATGCCTTCGGCGTGCTGGAGCAGCTCAAGCGCCGGCGCAAGGTCACGGTGTTCGGCTCGGCACGTACGCCAGCCGATAATCCCCTGTATCGGCTAGCTCGCGAACTCGGCGAACTACTGGCGCGCCGCGACCTGATGGTGGTCACGGGGGCAGGTGGCGGCATCATGGCGGCGGCTCATGAAGGCGCCGGCACGGAAAACAGCCTGGGGTTCAATATCACCCTGCCCTTCGAGCAAGCCGCCAATGCCACCATGCGCGGCAGTCACCATCTGCTCTCGTTCCACTTCTTCTTCCTGCGCAAGCTGTTCTTCGTCAAGGAAGCCGATGGCCTGGTGCTCTGCCCCGGCGGTTTCGGCACGCTCGATGAAGCCCTGGAGGTGCTCACCCTGATCCAGACCGGCAAGAGTCCGTTGGTGCCGGTGGTGCTGCTCGATCAACCGGGTGGCAGCTACTGGGAAGATGCGCTGGGGTTCATCCGCCGGCAGCTCGGCGATAATGGCTACATCCTGCCGACCGACCTCAATCTGCTGCACCTGGTCTACAGCGCTGAAGAGGCCGTGGATGAAATCGCCCGCTTCTATCGCAACTTCCACTCCAGCCGCTGGCTCAAGGATCGCTTCGTGATTCGCCTCAATCACCCGCTCAACGAAGCGGCTCTGGCGAAGCTGCACAGCGACTTCTCCTGCCTGTGCAAAGAGGGCGGGTTCACCCAGCAGCCTCATGGCGAGCAGGAACGCGACGAACCGGAATTGCGCGACCTCACCCGCCTGGCCTTCGCGTTCAACGGTCGCGATTATGGCCGCCTGCGGGCCCTGCTCAACGTGGTCAACGAACCGGAGAACTGGACTACCTGAGCTGACGAGTTGCCGTAGATCCTATGTTCGGCC
>NZ_DJSX01000043.1:0-26150 GCF_002439135.1 Pseudomonas sp. UBA6323
TGCGCCATGCGCGCGCCGAGGTGACCGGCGCCGAGCGCCTGCGCCTGCTGCACCAGATCACCCAGCGGGCGCAGTTTGCGCCGCAGCAGCCAGACCACGGCGATCACCGCCAGCAGCAGGGTGATGGCGCTGCCGACCGCCAGTTGGCTGCCGACGCGCCAGGTCACCGCCTGGATTTCCGTGCGCGGCATGCTCGCCACTACCTGCCAGGGGCCGCCGCTGAACGGCATGGCCACACTGAAGAACTCCTCGACACCGTCGCTCCAGAAGGTGCCGCGGCCCGGCTCGTCGAGCACATTGGCCAACTTGCCGGCGACCTGCTCCGGCTGACGGGCACCGGCCGGCGGCACCAGCCAGGATCCCTGATCGTCGAGCAGAGCCAGGGAGCCGGTTTCACCGATGCGGAAGCGCTTGAGGTTGTCGAACTGAGCGTTCTGCGCGTCGGTGTAGTCGAAGCCGACGAACAGCACCGCGAAAACCCGGCCACTGGCATCGCGCACCGGGGTGTACTGAGTCATGTAGAAGCGGCCGAAGAGAAACGCGCGCCCCACATAACTGTCGCCGCTGACCACCTTCGGGTAGGCCGGGCCGTTGCGGTCCAGCACGGTACCGATGGCGCGGCTGCCGTCCGGCTTGGTTACCGAAGTGCTGATACGGATGAAATCGTCGCCGTCACGTACGAAGACGGTCGCCACGCCTGCAGTGAGGTCATGAAACTCGTCCACCTGGGTGAAGTCGTTATTCAACGCCGCCGAACCCAGGGACAGCACCGGCGCCTGCACGCCCGCCACCGCAACGCGCTGGCTGCTGACATTCAGGCCGCTGGAGAAACGGCGCTCGAACAGACCCGCCAGGCGCTGGGTACTGTCGCGCAGGCTGCTGTGGAAGGTGTCCAACTGGTCGGCCAGCAAACGCGCCTCGCTGGCCAGGTGTTCTTCGCGGGTAACAAGGTTGGCGTTGTTCAGCGAACGCAGGGCGAACAGCGTGCTGGCGCTGATAAGCAGGACCAGCACGACGGCCAGCGCGGTGGCCAGTTGCAAGGCAATACGTGACCGGGGCGATTGCATGGGAGAGCCTCGAGCCACCCTTAAACTGGCGGCGAAATTGTGGGGGTTGTCCTACGACTTTAGTAGGAGGCGCGGCAGGATACCCGACAAAAACTCTAGGTCAATTTCAAAATGATGGCACTGGTTGCAAGCTGTGACCGACCACCCGGTGAAACCCGAAAAAAATCAAGCTCTTGACACCTCAGGCAGGCACATCCGCGCGACTTCATCCTGCAGGTAATCCGACAATCGGTTGATACGACTGGCGGCACGATGCCCGCGCGGCCACACCAGATAGTAGCCCTCACCGCTGCTGACGGCGGTGCGCCAGGGCAGGCCGAGCCGGCCGGCGTTGACGTCCTCGGCCACCATCAGCAGATCGCCGATGGACACGCCGTAGCCGCGGGCGGCGGCGACGATGCCCAGTTCGAGCATGTCGAACAGCTGACCGGTCTTCAGTGGCACCTGCTCCCCCAGGCCGGTGGCCTGCAACCAGCGCCGCCAGTCGCGGCGGTCCGGCGTCGGGTGCAGTTGCTCGGCGGTCCGCAAACGTGCCAGAGACCAGGGGCCGGCTGCGATATCGGCTGCTGCGCAGACCGGGATCAGCCACTCCTCGAACAGCAGCACGCTTTCCCAATCTTCCGGAAACTGGCCGTCGGAAAGCAGCACCGCGCAGTCGAAGGGCTCGTGGCGGAAGTCGACCTTGTCCACATCCATCCAGGCGCTGGTCAGCTGCACTTCGCTGTCCGCATTGCTCAGGCGAAAGTGCGACAGGCGCGCCAGCAACCAGCGCATGGTCAGGGTCGACGGTGCCTTCAGGCGCAGCACCTGATCGTCGGCGCGCAAGGCCGCGCTGGCCCGCTCCAATGCATCGAAGCCATCGCTCAGCCCCGGCAGCAAGGCCCGGCCCGGATCGGTCAGTTGCAGGCTGCGGCCACGGCGCTCGAACAGACGACAGGCAAAGTAATCCTCCAGCGTGCGGATATGCCGGCTCACCGCACTTTGGGTGATGGCCAGTTCCTCGGCGGCGCGGGTGAAGGACGAATGGCGCGCAGCGGCCTCGAAGGCCCGCAGGGCGTACAGCGGCGGCAAGCGACGGGTCACAATCCAATTCCATGAGTTTTTGTCATACCCAGCATGGCTATTTTCCTTTTGTGAATGGTCGCTACAAACCAGAGAATAGCTGCCATTGCTCGTCCCCCGACAGTCCGGGGATGCTTACCCTGCCGAAGTTTTACTCATCATGAAGAATTCCCCTGGTCACGAGCTGGGTGCACTGCTGCGCCTGGCCGGCCCGCTGATCTCCGCACAGTTGGCCCATGCGCTGATGATTTTCACCGACACGCTGATGATGGCCATGCTCGGCCCGCAGCAGTTGGCCGGTGGCGCGTTGGGTGCCACCTGCTATTTCATCTTCTCGATCTTCTGCACCGGCGTGATCGCCGCGGTAGGCAGCCTGGTCGCCATCCGCCATGGTGCTGGTGACCCGGGCGGCGTCACTCGCCTGCTGCGCAACGGCCTGTGGCTGGCCATGCTGCTGGGTATCGCCAGTGCGCTGTGCCTCAATGGCCTGGGCCCGTTGCTCCCGCACCTGGGCCAGGACCCGGCAGCAGCCAGCCAGGCCATGGCGTTCCTGCGTCCGCTATCGCTGGCCCTGCCCGGCTACCTGTGCTTCATGGCCCTGCGCGGCTTCACCAGCGCCATCGGCCATCCCGGCCCGGTGATGACCATCAGCATCATCGGCACGGTCGCCAACTTCGTCATCAACTATGCGCTGATCAAGGGCTGGTTCGGCTTGCCTAGCCTCGGTCTGAGCGGCATTGGCATGACCACCGCGTTGGTCAGCAGCGCCATGGCCCTGGCTCTGGCGCTGTACATCCTGATCTCGCCGACCTACCAGGCTTACAAGCTTCGAAGCGGCCTGGGTCGCCCACAGCGGGACGAGATGCGCGCCCTGCTGCGCCTGGGCCTGCCGATTGGCGGCACCTACGCCGCCGAGCAGGGGCTGTTCACCTTCGCCACGCTGTGCATGGGTGCGCTGGGCAGCGTGCAACTGGCAGCCCATCAGATCGCCATGCAGACGGTTGCCCTGGCATTCATCGTGCCGCAGGGCCTGTCCTACGCGGTGACCTTCCGCGTCGGCCTGCACTACGGCGCCGACCGCCTGCACCTGTCGCGCCTGGCCGGGCACCTCGGCATGGGCCTGGGCGCAGCAATGATGCTGTTGTTCGCCCTGCTGTTCTGGCTGCTGCCGGAATGGATCATCGGCCTGTTCCTCGACCGGCATGATCCGGCGTTCGCCGATATCGTCACCCTGGCGGTGAGCCTGCTGGCGATCGCCGCCTGGTTCGAGCTGTTCGACGGCCTGCAAAGCATCGCCATGGGTGCGATCCGCGGGCTCAACGACGGCCGCACGACCCTGGTGATCGGCCTGACCGGCTACTGGTGCATCGGCGCGCCGCTGGCCTGGTTACTGGCCTTCCCGCTCGGCTGGGGCGCGCATGGTGTCTGGTGGGGGCTGGCCGCAGGCCTGGCGGCGACGGCCACCGGTCTAGTGCTGGGTTTCCAATGGAAGACGGCACGTCTGCAGCGGCCGAACAGGGTAGAGGGCGAGGTCTGCCTGTCGTAGCCCGGATGCAATCCGGGCTACGGGTTACTATCCGCCGAGCAGCGGCTGGCGCATGCCGAATACCAGAAAACGCGCCAGCTCGCTCAACGGCACGGCCTTGCTGATCAGGTAGCCCTGCGCCTGATCGCAGCCGAACTGGCGCAGCATGTCGAGCTGCTCGATATTCTCAACCCCCTCGGCCACCACTTCCAGGTTGAGGTTGTGCGCCAGGTTGATCATCGCCCGCACCAGTTGGCGGTTCTCGGGCCGTTCGCCCATGCCGCCGACGAAACTCTTGTCGATCTTCAGCAGGGTGATCGGCAGGCTGTTGAGGTGGACGAAGGACGAGAAACCGGTGCCGAAGTCGTCCAGCGAAAAACGCACGCCAAGCCGTCCCAGCGCCAGCATGGTTTGCTGCACCTGATCGCTGCGGCGCATCACTGCGGTTTCGGTCAGCTCGAATTCCAGCCACTGCGCATCGATGCCACGCTCTTCGATCAGGCGGCTGAGCGTCGGCAGCAGTTGGCTGTCCTGAAACTGGCGGAACGACAGGTTGATCGCCATATGCAGCGCCGGCAGGCCACGCCCGCGCAACCACTGCATGTCGCGCAAGGCGCGGGAGATGACCCAGTAACCGAGCAGCACGATCAGCCCGGTTTCCTCGGCCAGCGGCACGAACTCACTGGGCGAGAGCAGCCCGCGCTCGCCGTGCTGCCAGCGCACCAGCGCCTCCAGGCCGACGATGCGTCCGCTTTCCAGGCACAGCCGCGGCTGGTAGTGCAGCTCCAGCTCGTCCCGACGCAGCGCGCGGCGCAGCTCGCTCTCCAGATCGGCCTGGCTGCGCGCACCGCGGTTGAGGCGCTCGTCATAGACGTGAAACACGCAGCCCTGCTGACTCTTGGCCTGCTGCATGGCGATATGTGCGTGCCACAGCAGCGGATCGGCGCCCTCCCCGGCGCGGGCATGGGCCAACCCCAGGCTGCAACCGATCAGCAGGCTCTCGCCGTCGACCCAGTAGGGCTCGCCCAGCACTTCGGTGACGCGCTCGGCCAGGTGCTCGACGCGCTGCGGGTCGCGGCGTACGTCCAGCAGCAGGGCGAATTCGTCGCTGCCCAGGCGGGCCAGTTGGTCGCAGGGCTGCAGCAGCCCCTTGAGGCGCGCCACCACCTGCAGGATCAGGCGATCACCGCCCTGGTAGCCCAGCGCATCGTTGGCATGGCGGAAGTTGTCCAGGTCGAGATGCCCCAGCACCAGGCCACGGCCACCGCATTCGGCCAGGCGCGCGGCGAGCAGGGTCTGGAAACCCTGGCGGTTGGCGATACCGGTGAGCGGGTCCTGCTCGGCGAGACGTTGCAGGGTGTGCTTGAGATTGCCCTGCTCACGCGCGTAGCGCAGGCAGCGGCGCAAAACATCGAGGTTGAGACTGCTACGCACCAACCAGTCGCTGACACCGGCCGGCTCTTCATTGGGCTCGTCTTCGAGCAGCAGCACCATCGGCAGCGGACATTGACCGGCCTCGGGGATGCGCTCAGGCGTGGCCAGCAGCAGGCCACCGGCGTGATCATCGAACAGGTTGCTGGCCGCTTCCCAGGACGGTGCGGTGATCAACGTAGAGGAACTGCCAAGGGCAGCCAGGTGCTCGCGCAACGATTCGGCCCAGCCAGGCGAATCCGCCAGCAGAACCAGGCGCATGGGTTCGACGAGCGTGGACAAGCGACCTCCCCCAAATGATCAAGAATAATGGCGAATCGTGTCGCCTGACCGCGTCTTAACCGACGTCTAATCAATCACATCCGGGTGAAAGTGAACGCACATCCTGAGGTATAGCCAAAAAACCGGCAAGTGGAACCAGAGTACTGCATCCGTTCGGATAACCCAGCGCGCTGCACTTCAAATCCGTGCGCCAGGCCACAGTTCCGGACGGTCGCGGCAGAAGCCGCCAGGCCTGTTAAAATGCGCGGCCATTTTTCTGTGATCGATCCCATGTCCCGACTGAACCCCCGGCAACAAGAGGCCGTGAACTATGTCGGCGGCCCACTTCTGGTGCTCGCCGGCGCAGGCTCCGGCAAGACCAGCGTGATCACGCGCAAGATCGCCCATCTGGTGCAGAACTGCGGCATCCGCGCCCAGCACATCGTCGCCATGACCTTCACCAACAAGGCCGCGCGCGAGATGAAGGAGCGCGTCGGCACGCTGCTCAAGGGCAGCGAAGCGCGCGGCCTGACCGTGTCCACCTTCCACAACCTGGGCATGAACATCATCCGCAAGGAGTACGCGCGCCTGGGCTACAAGCCCGGCTTCTCGATCTTCGATGACGGCGACATCAAAGCGCTGCTCACCGACATCATGCAGAAGGAGTATTCCGGCGATGACGGTGCCGACGAGATCAAGAACCTGATCGACAGCTGGAAGAACGACCTGATCCTGCCGGACGAGGCGCTGGCCAATGCCCGTGGGCCGAAGGAGCAGACCGCAGCCATCGTCTACCTGCACTACCAGCGCACGCTCAAGGCGTACAACGCGGTGGACTTCAACGACCTGATCCTGCTGCCGGTGAAGCTGTTCCAGGAGCACGCCGACATCCTCGACAAGTGGCAGAACCGCATCCGCTACCTGCTGGTCGACGAATATCAGGACACCAACGCCAGCCAGTATCTGCTGGTGAAGATGCTGGTGGGCATGCGCAACCAGTTCACCGTGGTCGGCGACGACGACCAGTCGATCTACGCCTGGCGCGGCGCGCGCCCGGAAAACCTGATGCTGCTGAAGGAGGACTATCCCTCGCTGAAGGTGGTGATGCTGGAGCAGAACTACCGCTCCACCAGCCGCATCCTCAAATGCGCCAACGTGCTGATCGCCAACAACCCGCACGTGTTCGAAAAGCAGCTGTGGTCGGAGATGGGCCATGGCGACGAGATTCGCGTGATCCGCACCCGCAACGAAGACGCCGAGTGCGAGCGCGTGGCGCTGGAGATCCTCACCGAACACCTGCGCACCCAGCGCCCGTACAGCGACTTCGCCATCCTCTACCGCGGCAACTACCAGGCCAAGCTGATGGAGCTGAAGTTGCAGCACCACCAGATTCCCTATCGCCTGTCCGGCGGCACCAGCTTCTTCGCCCGTCAGGAAGTGAAGGACCTGATGAGCTACTTCCGCCTGCTGGTCAACCCGGACGATGACAACGCCTTCCTGCGGGTGATCAACGTACCGCGCCGCGAGATCGGCTCCACCACCCTGGAAAAGCTCGGCAACTACGCCAGCGAGCGCAAGATCAGCATGTACGCCGCTGCCGGCGAAATCGGCCTCGGCGAACACCTCGACGCGCGCTTCACCGAACGCCTGCAGCGCTTCACCAAATGGATGGATCGCGTACGCCAGGAGTGCGCGCAGAACGACCCGATCGCCGCCATTCGCAGCATGGTCATGGACATCGACTACGAGAACTGGCTGCGCCAGAACGCCTCCAGCGACAAGGTGGCCGAGGCGCGCATGGGCAACGTGTGGTTCCTCGTCGAGGCGCTGAAAAGCACCCTGGAGCGCGACGAAGACGGCGACATGACCATCGAGGACGCCATCGGCAAGCTGGTGCTGCGCGACATGCTCGAGCGCCAGCAGGAAGAGGAAGAAGGCGCCGAGGGCGTGCAGATGATGACCATGCACGCCTCCAAGGGCCTGGAATTCCCCTCGGTGTACATCATCGGCTTCGAGGAGGAGATCCTCCCGCACCGTTCCAGCATCGAGGCCGACACCATCGAGGAGGAGCGGCGCCTGGCCTACGTCGGCATCACCCGCGCCAAGCGCAACCTGGCGCTGACCTTCGCCGCCAAGCGCAAGCAGTATGGCGAGATCATCGAATGCTCGCCGAGTCGCTTCCTCGACGAGCTGCCGCCGGAGGACCTGGTCTGGGAAGGTCAGGAAGAGGCTCCCGTGGAGGTCAAGACCGCACGCGGCAACGACGCCCTGGCCAATATGCGCGCCATGCTCAAGCGCTGACTCGCTCGCTGCAGACAATCCCACTTCCCAAGCAGGTGGGGCTGGGCTTGTGCAGCAGAAGATCCGTGTGGATAAGGACTTGTGTGAGAGGGAGCTGGGGTGGAGTGAGCTTGGGTGGGAGCGGACTTGTGTGGGAGCGGACTTGTCCGCGAAAAGGTTTCCACCCTGCCCCATAGAAAAATGACCACACTCAACAACCAGCTCCTCCGAAAAGCTTCGCGGACAAGTCCGCTCCCACAGGGGTTGGTTTTGGCGGTTACCTTATCCCTTTGCACTCGGCACCGGCACCCTCGCCATATTTGCCAGTCAGAAGAACACCACGTTCAGAAACAGGGGCTGAAACCATGCGTACCTTCACCCTCGACCTCGATGCCCTGATACAGCTGATCAATGGCCGCGAACAGCAGGAACACTGGCTGGACCTGGAAAGCGGCAGCGTCCTGAGCCTGTCGCCAGAGGATCAGCACAGCGAACAGCGCCAGCAGATCGAACTCGATCCCGACCGCTACAGCCAGGTGCCCAACCTTGACATACCGCAGCGCATCGCCATGCGCGAGTCGTTCCTGTTCACCCTCGACGACCTGCATGCGCACCCGCTGCTCAGTGCCGCGCTGACCGGGCGCAAACCGCTGCGCGCGTTCGATTACGAGATCGAAGCCTTCGCGCCGATTCGCCAGCAGTGGCAGGCCTATGAACTCAAGCAGCTGCGCGAGTACGCCCTCAACTGGCTCTACGAGCTGGGCCTGGAGCCAGCGCCGGAGAAGCTGCCACTGGATACCCGCGGCATCCCCAGGGACATTCTGCGGCGGCTGAACAAGAGCGCATGAGCGGGCACGCTCAATACCTGTCACTGGAATCATGCTGAGCGCCCCCGGATTGCATCCGGGCTACGTGCCAACAACCTGTCTGAGCGGTCAACTGGCTACGACCGTCGGGCAGGCTTCGGTTTCACTACACAATCCGGGGTGTTTTGAGCGAAAATCCGCAGCTTTTCTGCTCAACCAGAGGATCGACCGTGGAGTCGTTGAAACAGAAGATTCGCAGCGAAGGCATCGTGCTGTCCGAGCACGTACTCAAGGTGGACGCCTTTCTCAACCACCAGATCGATCCGCGCCTGATGCAGGAGATCGGCCACGAGTTCGCCCAGCGTTTCGCCGGCCAGGGCATCACCAAGATCGTCACCATCGAAGCCTCGGGCATCGCCCCAGCGGTGATGGCCGGCCTGGAGCTGGGCATCCCGGTGATCTTCGCGCGCAAGTTCCAGTCGCTGACGCTCAAGGACGATCTGCTGATTTCCAAGGTGTTCTCCTTCACCAAGCAGACCGAAAGCACCATCGCCATTTCTGCTCGTCACCTGACTGCTGCCGACAAGGTACTGGTGATCGACGACTTCCTCGCCAACGGCCACGCCGCCAAGGCGCTGATCGACCTGATCCAGCAAGCCGGCGCCCAGGTTGCCGGCATCGGCATCGTCATCGAGAAGTCCTTCCAGGAAGGCCGCAACCTGCTGCAGAGCGAAGGCTACCGCGTCGAATCGCTGGCCCGTGTCGCCGCTCTGGAGAACGGCCAGGTGCGCTTCCTCGATTAAAGGCTGTGCACGGCCTCGCGCGCTTCAGGGCGCGGCGGTGGCCTGCAGGCCCGCCAGCAGCAAGCGCTGGTAAAGGATCTCGCGTACGCCATCCGGCGCCTCCAGGTTCATGCGCCGCAAGTGTTCGGGATACGCACCCGGCTCCGGCGCATCGAGCGTGGCCTTGCCCAGCTCCAGCGCCTCGGTCAGGCGCAGCTTGCTCTTGAGCCAGCTCAGCGCACGCACCAGGTCCTGCTCCACCTCGCTGAAATCGCTGCCCAACGGGTATTCGGCGAACAGCGCAGCATGCTGCTCACGCAATAGTTGCAGACGCTCTGGCAGGTTGTGGGTAAAGCGCTGATCGAGGCGAAAATCCGCCGGCAGTTTGCCCGCTTGCTGCGCCTGCTCGATCAATTCGTCCTGAAAGCGCGAGTCGCAGATGCCAAGCAGCGCCTCGATCACCTGGGCGTCGGTCTTGCCGCGCAGGTCGGCGACGCCATATTCGGTCACCACGATGTCGCGCAGATGCCGGGGAATGGTGGTATGGCCATAGTCCCAGACGATGTTGGAACTGACCTCGCCACCCGACTCGCGCCAGCTGCGCAACAGCAGAATCGAGCGCGCATCCTCCAGCGCATGAGCCTGGGCAACGAAGTTGTATTGCCCGCCGACGCCGCTGAGCACGCGACCGTCCTCCAACTGATCCGCTACTCCGGCGCCGAGCAGGGTCATGGTGAACACCGTGTTGACGAAACGCGCGTCGCGGCGCTGCAGGCGCTTGAGCGTTTCCTGACCATGCAGCTCATTGATATAGCGGATACCGGTCATGGCGAAGCGCTGCCTGGTTGCCTCGTCCAGCTCACGCAGGCGCGCATAGAAGGCCGCCGGGCCGAGAAAGAAACCGCCATGCAGTACCGCGCCACCCAGGGCCCTGCCGAGAAAGGGGTGCAGGCTCGCCTGGAGCTGCGCATTGCCCAGATCGGCATCGAACAGGCTGCCGTCCGGGAGGCGCAGCAGTCCCTTCTCGAAACGCACCTCCTCGGCCAGCAGACCGCTCTGCTGCAACCATTGCAGGCCGTACTCATCGAGCCGTGGCGCCAGCCCGGCATCGAGCAGGGCCTGGATGCTGTGCGGCCGGCCCTGACCATCCAGAGCACCGGCCAGGGCCAGGCGCTGCACTTCGACGTCGGGGTAGACCGCGCGCCGCACCAGGCCGGCTTCGGCCAGGGCCAGCAGACCGTTGACGAACATTTCACTGCAGCCGTATAGCCCTTCGCGCAGCGGCAGCACACCGCCGATCTCGGCGCTGGCCTGCAGCGAGCCGGCGTCGCCATGCAGGGACTGCAGTAGGGCCTGGTAGCCGGCGTTATCCGCCTGGCGAGCGATCAGCGCAGCGCTCAGGGCATCGCCCATCGCACCGATACCGATCTGCAGGGTGCCGCCATCGCGCACCAGCGCACTGGCGAACAGGCCGATGCAGTGGTCCTGCACCGTCACCGGCATGTTCGGCGTGGAGAACAGCGTGCTGCGCTCGTCTTCGAGCAGCTGGATATCGAAGGTGTCGCGCGGCACCTGGGCATCGCCGACCATGTACGGAAGGTCGCTGTGAATCTGGGCGATGCCGAGCACGGTTTCGCCCGCCGCGCGACGTCGCTCCAGCAGTGGCAGCAGGTCCAGGGTCACGTCCGGGTTGCAGCTCAGGCTGAAATGCTCCGGCCGCCGTGTGTCAGCCGCCACATACTGGGCGACCACATTCAGGCCCTTGGCGTTGAGGTCGCGGGCGACATGGCTGTAGTTGCTGCTGATGTAATCCTGCTGCGCCGGCGCGCATTCGAGCAGGCTACCGGGCTGGAAGAAGAACTGCTCGACACGCACGTTGGCCGGCAGACTGCCGGCCTGCAGGTCGGCGAGAAATTCCAGCTCGGGATAATCGCCGTAGACCCGGTCGACGAAGGGCTCGAGAAAGCGCCGCTGCAGATCCTGATCGGCACGCGGGCGCGCCAGGCACAGCGCGGTGTAGATGGTCAGTTGCCGCTCAGGCAGGTTGCGCACGCGCTCATACAGCGCATTGACCCAGCGATTGGGCTTGCCCAGGCCGAGCGGCAGGCCCAGATGAATCGGCCCGTCGATCTCGCTCAGGACGAGTTCGACGGCTTGCTCGATGGTGCAGGTCTGCGGCATCTGGCGCTCCTTGCGGCATCCGTGATGAATGCTGCTTGGACTGCGTGGATACCGGCATGGTTGCATGCCATCGCCAGAAACGAAAAAACCGCCCGGAGGGCGGTTTTTCAGGGAAGCGGCGGGTCTTAAAGACCGGACATCTTCTGGATGGCTTCGCGCAGCTCTTCATCGGTGCAATCAGCGCAGGTGCCTTTCGGCGGCATGGCGTTGATACCGGAGATAGCAGCGGCGAGGATGCCGTCGAGGCCGCCCTGGTGATCGGCGCGCTCTTTCCAGGCAGCGGTGTCACCGATCTTCGGTGCACCCAGTACGCCAGCGCCATGGCAGGCGTTGCAGTGCTTGGCGATGATGTCATCAGCGGTACGTGCACCACCACCGGCGGTAGCGGCAACGGCTTCGACGCCCTTGCACTCTTCACCCATGATGCACACTTCGCCCACAGGCTTGAGGCGCTCGGCAATGGCTTCATCGGTCGTGGCCTGAGCAGTCACTGCCCACAGGGCCAATACGGCAGCCGGTACTGCCAGCATTTTCTTCATCAGATTCACGGTACACCCTCTTCGTGGCTAGTCACGCCCGCGGCCACGGTTTCGCGAGCGGGCGACAGTATAACGGCAAGCGCGCCCCACCGAAACAACCCATATTGTCGCAGGGTTATTGATCAAAAGTTCGCTGGCGTAGTGGCGCTGATCAGACGCGCCGGCGCGTCGAAGGGATTACGAAAGCGATGCGGCTTGCTGCTTTCAAAGTAGTAGCTGTCGCCCGGCTCGAGGATGAATACCTCGTTGCCCACGGTCAGCTCCAGCCTGCCTTCTACCAGCATGCCGGCCTCCTCGCCCTCATGGGCGTACATCTCGTCACCGGTATCGGTGCCGGCCGGGTAAGTTTCGTCAAGGAAGGAAATGGCGCGACTCGGATGAGCCTTGCCGATCAGCTTCATGGTGATGGCGCCACTGCAGATATCGGTCAGCTCGGAGGCCCGGTAGACCACCTGAATCTGGTTCTCCTGCTCCATGTCGAGGGAGAAGAATTCCACCAGCGACATGGGGATACCGCTCAGCACTTTTTTCAGTGAGCTGATCGAGGGACTCACACTGTTCTTCTCGATCATGGAAATGGTGCTGTTGGTAACGCCCGCCCGCTTGGCGAGTTCACGCTGAGAAAGACCTTTGAGCTTACGAATCGATTGCAGTCGAACGCCGACGTCCAATGCTGGAGTCCCCCTTTGGGAGTGATACGGAAAGTGTCCGTATCATGGCATAGCGTTCGGAATTTACAACACTTGCGTTCATGCTCTTCTACAGCCGGTCGAATCAACCTCCGAGATAGAGCAGCGGCACCCGCCGCAGGTTGCAGAAAATCTGATAGGGGATGCTGCCCGCAGCCATGGCCACGTCGCTGGCCAGTACCTGTTTACCCCACAGCTCGACACGGCTGCCCAGGCCCGTCTGTGGCAGATCGGTGAGGTCGACGGTGAGCATGTCCATCGACACACGGCCGATCAGGCGAGTCGGCTGGCCGTCGACCATCACTGGCGTGCCGGTCGGCGCGTGGCGCGGATAGCCGTCGGCATAGCCCATGGCGACCACACCGACGCGAGTCGGCCGCTCGGAGACGAAGCGCGCGCCATAGCCCACGGGCTCGCCGGGCGGCAGTTCGCGCACGCTGATCACCTTCGACTCCAGGGTCATCACCGGACGCAGGCGCGCGGCCTGCTTCTGAACCTGCTCGAAAGGCGTAGCGCCGTAAAGCATGATGCCGGGGCGCACCCAGTCGCTGGGCACTTGTGGCCAGCCGAGCACGGCCGGCGAATTGCGCAGACTGACCTCGGCGGCCAGGCCTTCGCGCGCCTGCTGGAAAACGGCCAGCTGCTCGGCGGTACGCTCGCACTCGGGTTCGTCGGCGCGGGCGAAGTGGCTCATCAGCACGATCTTGCTGACCTTGCCGCTGGCCAGCAAACGACGATAAGCCTGCTGGTAATCGCTTGGATGCAGGCCAACGCGGTGCATACCGCTGTCGAGCTTGAGCCACAGGGTAAGCGGCTTACTGAGCTGAGCCTGCTCGACGGCCTCGATCTGCCACTGCGCGTGAATCACGCACCACAGATCATGCTGGTCGATCAGTGGCAGCTCGTCGGCCTCGAAAAAGCCTTCGAGCAGCAGGATCGGCGCCTGGATGCCGGCCTCGCGCAGCGCCAGCGCCTCTTCGATGCAGGCAACGGCAAAGCCGTCGGCCTCGCTCTCCAGCGCCTGCGCGCAACGCACCGCGCCATGCCCGTAGGCATCGGCCTTGACCACGGCCAGGGCGCGGGCGCCGCTCAGCTCGCGGGCCAGTTGGTAGTTCTGACGCAGGGCGTCGAGGTCGATAAGGGCACGGGCAGGACGCATGGTTCGTAATCTCTCAATCGTTTCGCTGAGGCGATCGTTTTTTCGTAGCCAGGATGAATTCGGGGATGACTCGTTACCAAAGCCCCGGATTGCATCCGGCTACGTGTAAAAAAAGCCCGGCGGGGGAGCCGGGCGAGAAGCCAACACAAAAAATTGTCTGGAACAAATTTTGACGTTGCCCCGCGACGGCCCGTAAGGGCGGCCGCCAGGGATGGCGGGCCGCAAAAATTGTTCACTGCGGTGACTGCCTCAGACGGCAGCCACTACGCACATTTCCACCAGCACTTCGGGCTTGTACATCTTCGCCTCGACGCAGGCGCGGGCCGGTGCATGGCCATCGGCGACCCAGGCGTCGTACTCGGCGTTGAGGCCGTCATAGTCGGTCATGTCCTTGAGAAAGATGGTCAGCGAGAGGATCTTGCTCTTGTCGCTACCACCCTCGGCCAGCATCTTGTCGATGTTGGCCAGGGTCTGGCGGGTCTGCTCGCGGATGTCACCGTCGAAGTCATCGGCCAACTGGCCAGCGAGGTAAATCGTGCCGTTGTGGATCACCACTTCGCTGTAGCGTTTGGCCACATGCAGGCGCTGAATCGACATAAAGCTGAAGCTCCTTGAATTACGAAAGCGCGAAGGCTATCAGGTGCGCAGCGGCTGCGGTGCGCTGTGCACTTCGCGAGCCTTGCGCGAATAACGCGAGATATCCAGACCATCAGCGCTGATCTGCGGACGCTTGTTGGCCATCAGGTCGGCGAGCAGACGACCGGAACCGCAGGCCATGGTCCAGCCCAGTGTGCCGTGACCGGTGTTGAGGAACAGGTTGCGGAAAGCGGTGGCGCCGACGATCGGGGTGCCGTCGGGCGTGGCTGGACGCAAGCCAGTCCAGAAATCGGCGCGCTGCAGATCGCCGCCTTGCGGGTAAAGATCGGCAGTGATCATCTCCAGGGTTTCACGACGGCGCGGGTTGAGCGACAGGTCGAAACCGGCGATCTCGGCCATACCGCCGACGCGGATACGACCATCGAAACGGGTGATGGCGACCTTGTAGGTCTCGTCGAGAATGGTCGAAGTCGGCGCCATGTCGGCGTTGGTGATCGGTACGGTCAGCGAGTAGCCCTTGAGCGGGTAGACCGGCGCGCGCACGCCCAGCGGCTTGAGCAGCTGCGGGCTGTAGCTGCCGAGGGCGAGCACGTAGCGATCGGCGGTTTCCAGCTTGCCGTCGATCCACACGCCGTTGATACGGTCGCCCACGGCGTCCAGACGCTGGATGTTCTGGCCGAAACGGAACTCGACACCGAGCGCCTTGGCCATGTCAGCCAGCTTGGTGGTGAACATCTGGCAGTCGCCAGTCTGGTCGTTAGGCAGGCGCAGGGCACCGGCCAGCTTGTGTTTGACCCCGGCCAGGGCCGGCTCGACGCGGGCGATGCCGTCGCGATCGAGCAGCTCGAACGGCACGCCGGAGGCTTCCAGCACGGCGATGTCCTTGGCGGCAGCATCGACCTGGGCCTGGGTGCGGAACAGCTGGGTGGTGCCGAGCTGACGGCCTTCATAACTGATGCCGGTTTCCGCACGCAGCTCGTCGAGGCAGTCGCGGCTGTACTCGGACAGACGAACCATGCGCTCCTTGTTGATCGCATAGCGGCTGGCGGTGCAGTTGCGCAGCATCTGCGCCATCCACAAGTACTGGTCGACATCACCAGTGGCCTTGATCGCCAACGGAGCGTGCTTCTGCAGCAGCCACTTGATGGCCTTCAGCGGCACGCCCGGGGCAGCCCAGGGCGAAGCGTAGCCGGGGGAAACCTGGCCAGCGTTGGCAAAGCTGGTTTCCAAAGCCGGGCCATCCTGGCGGTCGACCACCACCACCTCGAAGCCCTGACGGGCGAGGTAGTAAGCACTGGCGGTACCAATCACACCGCTGCCGAGAACCAGAACACGCATGTTTTTCTCCCCGCCGCGCCCAAGGCGCGTGCGTTACAGGCCATTGTTGTCGATGGGCGCAGTATAGGAAGAGCCGTGCAGTGCTTTTCACCATATACACGGCTATATTTGGCGAGAATTCTTGGCAAAAAGCCGTTTTGCAGAGGCAGATTCCCCATGAGAACCCAGCATCAAAGCCGTCGTGAACTGGACAAGATCGACCGCAACATCCTCCGTATCCTGCAGGAGGATGGGCGCATCAGCTTCACCGAACTGGGCGAGCGCGTGGGCCTGTCGACCACGCCATGCACCGAGCGCGTACGCCGCCTGGAGCGCGAAGGCATCATCATGGGCTACCACGCCCGCCTCAACCCGCAGCACCTCAAGGCCAGCCTGCTGGTGTTCGTCGAGATCAGCCTGGACTACAAGTCCGGCGATACCTTCGAGGAATTCCGCCGCGCCGTACTCAAGCTGCCGCACGTGCTGGAATGCCACCTGGTCTCCGGCGACTTCGACTACCTGGTGAAGGCGCGCATCAACGAGATGGCCAGCTACCGCAAGCTGCTCGGCGACATCCTGCTCAAGCTGCCGCACGTGCGCGAATCGAAGAGCTATATCGTCATGGAAGAGGTGAAGGAGAGCCTGGCGCTGCCGGTGCCGGAATGAGCATTTGCCGTTGTAGGAGCGAATTCATTCGCGATCAGCCGCGGCCCCCTACCAACCTCATTCGCGAATAAATTCGCTCCTACAGGGGCGCTCCACGCTCCGCCTGCAAGCTGACGAGCGCTGACACATGGGCTATCAAGAAGAGCCAGGCCCTACCGGCGCCCGAATGAGCGAATGCCATTTGTAGGAGCGAATTTATTCGCGATCAGCCGCAATACCGTACCAACCTCATTCGCGAATGAATTCGCTCCTACAGGGTCGCTCCACGCTCCGCCTGCAAGCTGACGAGCGCTGACATGGGCTATCAAGAAGAGCCAGGCCCTACCGGCGCCCGAATGAGCTATTGCCGTTGTAGGAGCGAATTTATTCGCGATCAGCCGCAATACCGTACCAACCTTATTCGCGAATAAATCGCTCCTACAGGGTCGCTCCACGCTCCGCCTGCAAGCTGACGAGCGCTAACACATGGGCTATCAAGAAGAGCCAGGCCCTACCGGGCCGAAGTGAGCTATTGCCGTTGTAGGAGCGAATTTATTCGCGATTGAACGGGGCCATACCATCTAGGATCGCGAATGAATTCGCTCCCACAGGAGATGCCGCTGCGTTCTACACCAAGCGCTGCCGCGTGGTGGCGATCAGCCGGTGCACCTGGCGCTCCACCGCTGGCTCGATCGGTTGCTCCGGCCCGCGACCATGCGGACATGGCAAGTTAGGCGTGGTACCGAACAGGCGGCAGATCAGCGGCCGCTGGTCATACACCTCGCAGCCATTGGGCCCCAGGTGCACGCAGTTGTATTCGGCCAACGCCGCATCGTGCTCGGCATCGCTTTTCACCGGCAGGCGCGCCAGCTCCTCGGACGAAGCGGTGACCGGCCCGCAGCAATCGTGGCAGCCGGGCACGCAGTCGAAGCGCGGAATCTGCCGGCGCAGGTGGTCGATCTTGCGGTCGGTGCAGCTCATCGTTGGGTATCCTTAGGTGATGGCGGCGAGTTTACTGCCAGGCGCCGAAATGTCATTCGCTCAGACACCTCAACTCGCGGCGAAGCCCCTCCCACCAAGGCCCAGCACTCCTTGTGGGAGGCGCTTCAGCGGTGACAGGCCAAAACCCATGAGCGAAGGCAGCCTGCTTTTTTTCTGCCTGTCTCTTGGCGTGATAACAATCACGCGCTTATGCTGCGTTGAATTTTCCACACAACAAAATCAGGATTTCGCACATGAACGCCCGCGTTCACCAGCCCGTCCACAGCCCACAGCATGCCGTCTCCTATTACGCCGCCAGCGTCAACCGCCAGCAGGCCTACCCGCCCCTGGACGGCGAACGGCAGGTGGATGTGTGCATCGTCGGTGGCGGGTTCAGCGGCCTGAACACGGCCATCGAGCTGGCCCAGAAGGGCCTCTCGGTGGCGTTGCTTGAGGCGCGCAAGATCGGCTGGGGCGCAAGCGGCCGTAACGGCGGGCAGCTGATTCGCGGCGTCGGCCATGATGTCGAGCAGTTCGAATCGGAGGTTGGCAAGGACGGCGTACGCCAGTTCAAGCTGATGGGCCTGGAGGCCGTGGAGATCGTGCGCAGCCGCGTCGAGCAGTTTCGCATCGACTGCGACCTGACCTGGGGCTATTGCGACTTGGCCAACAAGCCGGCGCACATGGACGGCTTCGCCGAGGACAAGGCCGAGCTGGAAAGCCTCGGTTATCGCCACGAACTGCGCATGGTGCCGCAGGAGCGCATCCATGAGGTGGTCGGCTCCGACAATTACCACGGAGCCATGATCGACATGGGCTCGGGCCACCTGCACCCGCTCAACCTGGCGCTCGGCGAAGCCGCAGCCGCCCAGTCGCTGGGCGTGCAGCTGTTCGAAGACTCACCGGTGACCGGCATCGACTATGGCAGCGAAGTGCGCCTACATACCGCCAACGGCCAGGTGCGCGCCAAGTACCTGGTGCTGGCCTGCAATGCCTACATCAACGGCCTCAACCCGACGCTGAGTGGCAAGGTGCTGCCGGCCGGCAGCTACATCATCGCCACCGAACCCCTTTCCGAAGAGCAGGCGCGCCAGCTGATTCCGCAGAACATGGCGCTGTGCGACCAACGCGTGACCGTCGACTACTACCGCCTCTCGGCCGACCGCCGACTGCTGTTCGGCGGTGCCTGCCACTATTCCGGGCGCGATCCGGCCGACATCGCCGCCTACATGCGACCGAAGATGCTCAAGGTGTTCCCGCAGCTAGCCAACGTGCGTATCGACTTCCAGTGGGGCGGGATGATCGGCATCGGTGCCAACCGCCTGCCACAGATCGGCCGACTCAAGGACCAGCCCAACGTGTTCCACGCCCAGGCCTATGCCGGGCACGGCGTCAATGCTACGCACCTGGCCGGCAAGCTGCTCGCCGAGGCCATCGCCGGTCAGGCAAGCCGCGGCTTCGACCTGTTCGCCCAGGTCCCGCACATGACCTTCCCCGGCGGCAAGCACCTGCGCTCGCCGCTGCTGGCACTGGGGATGGCCTGGCATCGGCTTAAAGAGTTGCTGTAAGCCTACCAAATTGCGGCTGAAGCCGCTCCTTCGGGCGTGCCGCGCGGCGAAGCTGACCTTATAGCTTCCAGAACGGCAGGCTCGCCTCGCGCTCGGCCTGGGCGCGGCTCAGGCCTATGTCGCGCAGCTGCTGGTCGCTGAGCTTGAGCAGCGCGCGGCGCGTACTCAGGCGCCGCCAGAAGGCCGGCCAGTTGCGACCGAAGTAGCGGGCCTCATCCTTGTGTGGCGCTACCTGTACATCCTCGCCCACCGCCGCGAAATCTGTCTTGCTGAATCCGCTCATGGCTGCCTCCCTCTTACTTCTGTCATGGGAGATCAGCATGCCGTCGTTAGAAAACACATGACAGATTCAAAAAATCCTTATTTACTCCATACAGATTCGCCGTTTTTTCCCCTGAATGGGATTTTTCAAGGCGAACTGTACTGGTTCAAGTCCACTCTGCCCCAAAGGGGACGACTGTCATGACGCTCTATTTGAACCTGGCCGAACTGATCGGCACCCGTATCGAGCAGGGACTGTACCGCCCCGGCGATCGCCTGCCGTCGATACGCAGCCTGAGCCAGGAACACGGCGTCAGCCTGAGCACCGTGCAGCAGGCCTACCGCCACCTCGAGGACATGGGGCTAGCCGCGCCGAGGCCGAAGTCCGGCTACTTCGTGCCGGTGGGCCGGCAGATGCCCGCCCTGCCGCAGATCAGTCGAGCCGCCCAGCGCCCCGTGGAAGTCTCGCAGTGGGATCACGTGCTGGAACTGATCAGCAGCTCGCCACAGCACGACATGCTGCAGCTGGGCCGCGGCCGCCCGGACATCAGCGGCCCGACGCTCAAGCCGCTGCTGCGCAACCTGTCGCGTCAGGCGCGCCGGCAGGACCCGGACGTACTCACCTATGGCGGCATTCGCGGCGATATTCGCCTGCGCGAACAGATCGCCCGGCTGATGCTCGACTCCGGCTGCCGGGTGGCTGCTGAAGACCTGGTGGTCACCACTGGTTGCCACGAAGCTCTGTCGGCTGCCGTGCGCGCCATCTGCCAGCCCGGCGACATCGTCGCGGTCGACTCGCCGAGCTTCCATGGCGTCATGCAGGCGCTCAAGGGCTTCGGCATGAAGGCGCTGGAACTGCCTACCGACCCGCTCACCGGGATCAACCTCGACGCCCTGGAGATGGCTCTGGAGCAATGGCCGATCAAGGCCATCCAGCTCACACCGAACTGCAACAACCCGCTTGGCTACATCATGCCCGACGCCAACAAGCGCGCCCTGGTGGCCCTGGCGCAGCGCTTCGATGTGGCCATCATCGAGGACGACGTCTACGCCGACCTCGCCTACAGCTACCCGCGCCCACGCAGCATCAAGTCCTTCGACGAGGATGGTCGTGTGCTGTTCTGCAGCTCTTTCTCCAAGACCCTGGCGCCGGGTCTGCGGGTCGGCTGGATCGCCCCCGGACGCTACCTGGAGCAGGTGGTGCACATGAAGTACCTGGGCACTGGCAGCACCGCGCAGCTGCCGCAGCTGGCGCTGGCCGAATACCTCAAGGACGGGCATTACGAACCGCACCTAAGACGCATGCGCGCTCAGTACCTGCGCAGCCGCGACCTGATGGTGGATTGGGTCAGCCGCTATTTCCCGGCCGGCACCCGGGTCAGCCGACCGCAGGGCAGCTTCATGCTATGGGTGGAGATGCCGCAGGGCTTCGACAGCCAAAAGCTCAATCGCGCGCTGCTGCCGCACAAGATCCAGATCGCGCCGGGCAGCATCTTTTCGGCGGCCGGCAAGTACCGCAACTGCATCCGCCTGAACTATGCCGAGCCGCCGAGCGCGACCATCGAAGCAGCAGTGAAGCAGATCGGTGTGACCATCGCCGAGCTGATCGAAGAAGCCGACCTGCAGCAGACCCAGGCCCTGGGGCAGTGGCGCTGAGCCGGTTCAGGAACGCGCCGCTTCCATCTCGCTGAAGGCCCCGCGCTTGCTCGCCAGGATGATGAACACGAAAGCGCCAGTAGCCATCATCAGCGGCAGTGCATGGCCGCTCAACCACTGGCTGACGGCACCTGTGGTGAGTGGCCCGATCAGGCAGCCCAGCCCCCACAGCTGGGCGACGTGAGCATTGGCGCGCACCAGTTCGTCGTCGCGGTAACGCTCGCCGATCATGATCAGTGACAGAGTGAACAGGCCGCCGGCACTGGCACCGAAGGCCACCAGCACCGGCCAGATCACCGGCGTATGCAACAGCGGCGGAATCGCCAGGCTGGACACCAGCAGCACGATGCCGCAACCACGGAACAGCAACTGCCGCGACATGCGGTCAGCCAGCCAACCGATGGGCAGCTGCAGCACCGCATCGCCCACCACCACCACGCTGACCATGAACAGCGCCACCTCCTGGGTGAAGCCCTGGCGCAGACCGTAGATCGGTAGCAGGGTCAGCATCATCGCTTCGAAGGCAGCGAACAACATCACCGCCCAGGCAATCGCCGGCAGCTTGCGGCAGAACACCAGCAGACCACGCCCAGAAGCGCTGTGCGCATCCACCTTGGGTGCGCCGGTGCGCCCGAGCAGAACCAGTGAGCCGCCGATCAGCAGGCACACGCCCGTCCAGAAACCGGCATCGGTGGCGGTACCGAGCGCCGTCAGCAGCAACGGGCCACTGAGCTGACTGAGGGCATAACCGGTGCCATACAGCGCCACCAGGCGACCACGCCACTTCTCCACCGCCAGCTGGTTGATCCAGCTTTCGCCGAGGATGAACACCACGGTCAGGGCCACGCCAATGAACAGGCGCAGACCCACCCAGACTGCGTAGTTCTGCACCAGCGCCAGCCCCGCCACCGATATCGCACCCAGCAGCAGACACAGCTGCATCAGCACGGTGGTGCCCAAGCGCGCCGCCAGACGCCCGGCCAGCAACGCACCGAGCAGCACGCCGACGGCCGGAGTCGCCGCCATCACGCCGATGGCGAAGGAGTCGTAGCCCCAGCTTTCCAGGCGCAGCGACACCAGCGGCATGGTCACGCCGAGCGCCAGACCGATACTGATAACCGCCGCACAGACGGCGAAGTAGGTGCCCCAACGCATTGCCGAATTCCTTGGTTAACGAGTGGCTGCAAAGACAACGGCCGGGTTCCTCGGGAACCCGGCCGTAGGTTTCAGGAGCGAGGTAGCCGGCAGTTTCTCTGCGTTCTCGGCCCTCTCCCCAGCCCCTCTGCCATAAATGGGAGAGGGGAACCGATTACCTGGCCGACGAGCGGGAGATCGCCCCGCTATCGTTACAGTTTGATCCAGGTGGACTTCAGCTCGGTGTACTTGTCGAACGCGTGCAGCGACTTGTCGCGGCCGTTGCCGGACTGCTTGAAGCCGCCGAACGGCGCGGTCATGTCGCCTCCATCGTACTGGTTGATCCACACACTGCCGGCACGCAGCGCCTTGCCCACCAAGTGGGCACGCGACAGGTTGCTGGTCCATACTGCCGCGGCCAGGCCGTAGACGGTGTCGTTGGCGATGGCAATGGCTTCGTCCTGATCGTCGAAACCGATCACCGACAGCACCGGGCCGAAGATCTCTTCCTTGGCGATGCGCATGGCGTTGTTCACGCCGTCGAAAATGGTCGGCTCGACGTAGGTACCGCCGGTTTCTTCCATCACCCGCTTGCCGCCGGCCACCAGCTTCGCGCCATCGTCATGGCCGGCCTGGATGTAATTCAGCACGTTGTTCATCTGCGTGGTGTCGACCAGCGCACCGACATTGGTCTCCGGATCCAGCGGGTTGCCCGGCTTCCAGGCCTTGATCGCCTCGACCACCATGGGCACGAACTTGTCCTTGATGGAATTCTCCACAAGCAGGCGCGAACCGGCGGTGCAGACCTCGCCCTGGTTGAAAGCGATGGCACTGGCGGCAGATTCGGCAGCGGCCTGCAGGTCCGGGGCGTCGGCGAAGACGATGTTCGGGCTCTTGCCGCCAGCCTCCAGCCAGACGCGCTTCATGTTCGACTCGCCGGCGTAGACCATCAGCTGCTTGGCGATCTTGGTCGAACCGGTGAACACCAGGGTGTCGACGTCCATGTGCAGGGCCAGGGCCTTGCCCACGGTGTGACCGAAGCCCGGCAGCACGTTGAACACGCCGGCCGGGATGCCGGCCTCGATGGCCAGCTGGGCGATGCGGATGCCGGTCAGCGGCGACTTCTCGGAGGGCTTGAGGATGATCGAGTTACCGGTGGCCAACGCTGGGCCAAGCTTCCAGCAGGACATCAGCAGCGGGAAGTTCCACGGCACGATGGCGGCGACCACACCCACCGGCTCGCGGGTGACCAGACCGAGCTGATCGTGAGGCGTGGCGGCGACTTCGTCATAGACCTTGTCGATGGCCTCGCCGCTCCAGCGAATGGCATTGGCCGCGCTGTTCACGTCGATGCTCAGCGAATCGCTGATCGGCTTGCCCATATCCAGGGTTTCCAGCAGAGCCAGCTCCTGGCCATGCTCTTCGATCAGCTCGGCGAAACGGATCATGACCTTCTTGCGCAGGGCCGGAGCCATACGCGACCACGCGCCGGAGTCGAAGGCGGCGCGGGCGTCCTTGACCGCCAGCTCTGCGTCGGCCTGATCACAGCTGGCCACCAGGCCGAGCAGACGCCCGTCGACCGGGCTGATGCACTCGAAGGTGGCGCCGGACTCGGCGGCGCGGTATTCGCCGTGGATGAAGGCACGGGTTTCGATGGTCAGGGTCTTGGCACGCTGTTCCCAGTCGCTACGAGTCAGGCTAGTCATTCCGGCATCCTCTCAATGGGTGGAAGCGGCGCCCGCAGGGACGCGCGCTGTCAATAATTCTGCAAGGCCAGCTCGCTGGCCGAATCCTGCTCGCCACACTAAACCAGTGGGCTGTGGCTTTTCAATATTTTTGACATAGGCGGGGAAAAGCCCTTGTCATGTTCGTTTTTTTAAACATAGACTGCCGCCACGACTCTACCGTCGCGGCCCCGCTGGCCGCGTGATCAACGCCACCGCCCCACGGAACAGCCAGATGAACATCGAGCAGATCGTCGACTTCGCCCAGGCCGGCACGGCCGCCGAACACTATCGCCCCGCAGCGGAGAAAGTGCTCAAGGGTGACCCCGAGCAGAGCGTACGCAACCACTACAGCAGCCCCTGCGGCCAGTTCAGCACCGGCATCTGGGAAGGTGCAGTGGGCCAGTGGACGGTGAACTACACCGAGCACGAGTACTGCGAGATCCTCCAGGGCGTGTCCGTGCTGCGTGACGCCGATGGCAACGCCAGAACCGTACGCGCCGGCGACCGCTTCGTGATTCCCGCCGGATTCTCCGGCACCTGGGAAGTGCTGGAAGCCTGCCGCAAGGTCTATGTGATCTTCGAGCCCAAGTAAGCACCTGACCGCGAGCCACACGGACGGGTTCCGGGCTCACCGAATCCTGTTGTTGCTTGTCACCCTTCGACCCGCCTTGTGCGGGTCTTTTTCTGCGCGGCGGGGCTTCAGCGCACTGACACCGTCTCGACCACAGCCGAACGCACGCCGCCCGCCGCCAATGCCAGCAGCGCAAATAGCACGACGGCATGCGTCATGCTCAGCCAGCTCGCCAGAGCGCCGAACACCGGCGCGCCCAATGTCTGGCCAACGGCGATACCGAGAAAGGCGATGGTCAGCCCGGTGGCGGGGCGTTCTGACAATGCAGCCACGCCCCAGACCAGATAGATGCCGCTCAGGGTGATGTAGGCCGCGCCGAACAGCGCGCCGCCGAGCAGCGTCAGGGCCGGCGCGCTCCCCAGACCGACCAGGACTATGGCCGCCGCCAGCGCGGCCAGGCACAGACGGTGCGCCCAGTCGACGCCCAGCCTAGCGACCAGAGCCCCAGCTCCGGCACCGGCGATTCCGGCGGCACCGATCACCACCCAGAGCAATCCGGCTCCAGCGCTCTGCCACCCCAGACGCTGCGCCACGATCTCGCTGCCGAACGACCACAAGGCCGTGCTGGCCGCACCCATCAGCAGGGACGCCACCACCAGTCGCTTCAAGGTGGCGCTGAACAGTGCCGCCCCCGCGTGAGCCTGCACAGGCGGCACGGAGGTACGCGGCACATGCAAAACCGCCAGCACCGCCAGCACGCATGCCGCGGCTGCGAACACGCCGTAGGCCAGCCGCCACTCGGCGCCGAACATCAGCGCGACCGGGCCGGACAGAATCACGCCTGCACTGGTGCCGGCGTTGATCAGGGTATTGGTGCCGTCCTGACGCTGCGGCTGGACGATCGCCGCCACTGCTGCGGCCATGGGCGGTGAAGCCAGCCCCGTACTCACGCCCGCGAGCAATACCGCAGCGGCGAGCCAGAACGCCGATGGCGCGAGGGCGATACCGAGCATACCGATCGATGCGGCAACGAAGGCGACGGTACGCGCGCCGAGGCGCTCGGTCAGTTGTGCGGCGACGACGATGGCGAGGCAGTAGCCAAGAAAGGAGCCACCGGCGATCAGGCCGCCAACGGCGTCCGGCAGAGCGAGATCAGCATCGATCTGCGGCAGGAACAGGCCGAAAGCGAAACGGGCGAAGCCGTAGCACACCGCGATCAGGCCGAAGCCCGTGACACCAAGGCGCCATTCACGGGTCATGCCTGCCCCCGCAGGGCCAGCAGCGTCGCCGCGCGCCCTGCCGTGGCCACTGCAGCCGGGCCGCGGTAGCTGGCCGCGGCCGTAGCACCTTCGAAGAGAATGACCACCTGCTCGACCAGTTCCTCATCGGGGCTGGCGCCCAACTGTCGGATGAGAATCCGCCGCACCGTCTCGCTGAAGCGCGCCTTGTACGCCGCCACGACCTCGGTGACTTCCGGCAGGGCCGTGCCGAGTTCGCCCTGGGCACGCAGAAACAGACAGCCCCGCGCACCTTCCTCGCCCATCCAGCTGGTCAGTGCATCGAACAACGCCGCGACGCTGTCCAACTCCAGGCGCTGCAGGAAGCGCTGTCCACGTGTCATCAACACGGCAGCGATCAGCTCGTTCTTGCTGCCCGCGTGCTTGTACAGCGTGCGGCTGGACATCCCGGCGGCCTGCGCCAGGCGATCCATGCCGGTTGCGTTGAAGCCGTGCCGGTTGAACAGCTCTTCGGCCACGGATATAAGCTTGGCGTCAATATTCATAGGATCAAGGTAAAACGATCACTTTACCTCGTCAACCAGCTATAAATGCTCAGGCAAAAAAAGACCCGCGCAGGGCGTAATGCTGTTCACTTAAGGTTGTGCGCGCTTTGCTCCCCTCTCCCATTTAT